>JAGBTH010000170.1 GCA_017631385.1 Kiritimatiellia bacterium | reverse complement strand
CCCTAATGAGCTTGAGCAGGAGGTCGATATTTTAGCTTCAGCCTCGGTTAAAACGGCTGAACATTATAAGGTTGATGCGCGTTGGGTCGCGATGAAGGCGATTGAGGGCGATCCTCTAATTCGCCGTCAGTTAGAGCGCCATCACGACATGGCGCCCGAGGTTATCGACGGAGCGATTAAGCGTTGTACCGACGTTCTCGGCGATCCGCCCGACGTAGTCTTGGCCGAAACTCGCTATGGTATTATCGCAGGTCTCGTTAAGGATGTAGTGCGCACAGTAGCCGATAAGGTATTTCTCTCAGAGAAGATTGATAAGATTGTAATTAACCGCTTTTTAGGTATTCCGATCTTTCTTGGGATGATGTACCTTGTATTTTGGATTACCCAGATTGTGGGAGGGGCGTTTATCGATTTCTTCGATATTGCGGGTGATACGCTTTTTGTGAGCGGAACCGCGCACTTACTCGGTATGGTCAATGCTCCTGAATGGGTCGTCGCTCTTGTTTCGAACGGCGTCGGCACTGCGCTTCAGACCGTCGGAACGTTTTTGCCGCCAGTAGGATTTATGTTCCTATGCCTATCTTTCCTCGAAGATTCGGGGTATATGGCTCGCGCTGCGTTCGTTATGGATCGCTTTATGCGTTGGATAGGTTTGCCGGGTAAGAGTTTTGTGCCGATGCTCGTCGGTTTCGGGTGCACTGTTCCCGCTATTATGGCTACGCGCACCTTAGAATCGAAGCGCGACAGATTCTTAACAGTCTTTATGACACCGTTTATGAGCTGCGGAGCTAAGCTCCCGATTTGGGTCTTGTTTGCTGCCGCGTTCTTCCCGCAGAATCCTGGTAAGTTAGTTTTCTTTATCTATATTACCGGTATTGTATTAGGTATTGTAACGGGCCTTATTCTTAAGCATACGCTTTTCCAAGGTGAGCCTACTCACTTTATTATGGAGCTGCCCCCATATCATTTGCCGCGTGCTCGTCACATCTTCCTTCATACTTGGGAGAGACTTAAAATCTTTATCTGGAGAGCGGGTAAGTTCATCGTTCCGATGGTTTTAGTTCTCGGTATTCTCAATACTGTTGGTACTGATGGCTCAATCGGCAACGAGGATAAAAAGGAGTCGCTCCTCTCTGTTGTCGGTAAGTCGATTACGCCCGTATTCGAGCCGATTGGCGTTGAGAAGGATAACTGGCCGGCGAGCGTTTCGATCTTCACCGGGCTTTTCGCTAAGGAATCGGTTATTGGCACGATGAAGGGGCTTTATGGCCAAGACGATGCGAATCTTAACGAGACAGAAGAAGAGGATGAATATTCTCTCGTCGGCGGACTTAAAGAAGCTTTCGCCTCGATTCCCGAAAATCTTTCAGGTGTCTGGAGCGGATTAATCGATCCATTAGGCTTCGCTGGCGCTGAAGAAGAAGCTCATGATGGCAGTGAAGACGAGAATAAGTCGACTATTGATTCTCTTAAGCGTCACTTCCCCAAGGGCGTTCATCAGATGTATTCGTTCCTACTCTTTGTATTACTTTACATTCCGTGCTTAGCGGCGACGGGCGTGGTATTCCGCGAAATCGGTAAACTCTATGGAACGATTTTTGTAGGCTACTTAACATTGCTCGGTTGGAGCGTCGCGACGATCTACCACGCGGTAATGGTCAGCGGCAGCGGAATGTGGCTTATTATCGGAACGAGCATTCTCGTGGCGATGTTCGGAGGGTTCTGGCTTTACGGTAAGAAGCACAGAGTTGATATGTTTTAGTGGTTAGGGGGCAGTAGTCAGGAGTTAGGGGCTAGGAGTTAGTGATTAGTTGTTAGTGGTTAGTGGTTAGCGAATGAGTGGAATGTTGAGAAAAAGAAATGTAGAGTTGAAATTAGCTTAAGCAAAGTTTTAAACGAAAATAATATAAGGAAAAACAGCAATGAGCAATAGAGCAGTAATGAACAATATCAAAATAATGTGTACCGTACTTTTGGCTGGGTTGGCATTTGGTCTTTTCGCGTCTGAGACTGAGTCGTCTAAATTTACATGGGCGGCGGGAGAAGGGGTGTCATTTGATGAAACGCCGATTGTAAGCGCGGAGGTTTCGCTTTCGTTAGATTCGCGTTATATGACATACGGCGTAATTGATGGTAAGGATCCTATTTTCACACCTGGCGCGACTGCAACATTTTTCGATTGGGTGTATATCGGGGTAGAGTCAATTTTTGACGTAACCGATGGTAACGGTAAGCGCGGCGGTTACGGCAAGCGCGGGTTTAAGTACACTACTCTTGATGCGTTTGTCGGCCTCGCGCACGAGTTTGACTTAGGCGAAAAAATCGGAACTCTCGGGGTAGACGTTGGCTATATGTACGAGTATCTGCCGCGTTATCAGGGCGAAGTTGGCGACACCCAGTACTTTACGGCTGAGCTTTCATTAGGTGGTCATTGGCTCGAGCCGAAGCTCGCTTTTGAGCGTGACATTATGGCTGATAATGGAACGTATG
>JAGBTH010000169.1 GCA_017631385.1 Kiritimatiellia bacterium | reverse complement strand
GAGTTCGGTGATTTTTCGAATATCATGCAGACATTAGAGTATGTTCGCCTTGGGAACGGTGAACGCGCGAAGAAGCTTCTTCTTGTGGAAGGCCTTGCTACAAAAGCGAATGCCGAGGTGAAGATTAAAGAGTCGAGCCTTTCATTTGAGGATGTTGAACTTAAAGAATTGCAGTAAAAGCCGATTATCGGAGGATATAGACCATGAAGATTGAAGAATTGATTGACGGTGGAGAACAGACGGCGGTTAATGTACGCGCGGTTCTGAATATATTGTTGGAGTCTCCATATTTCTACAAGACGGACGACGAGCGGCTATTCCTTGTGCTGATGCGCTACAAGAGGGCATTTGAGGCATTCTTCGACAAGTTTTTCGGCTGGAAACTGGTGATGGATGGACAATGCGCGCGTCTTTATAAGCCCAAATGGTTTAATGAGAAGATTACGCTGCCGAATCGCGATATGTTCACGTTTACGAAGCGCGACGAATGTATGGCGTTTTTATTGCTGCTTGAATTTTTTGAGCGTGAATGTCGCGAGCAGGGAGTGACGGCGGACGATCGCGAGAATCTGCGCTTCAGGTTCGGCGATTTACTGGAATACGCTTCCTCTCGTTTTCGTGCGCTCATGAGCGGCAAAGAGGAAAACTATACGGACGAGCGCGTGCGGCAGATTTTAAAGGGGATTATGCCTCAGTTGGAGAAGTACCGGTTTCTGCACAAAGTAAAGCCATCGGCGGATGATAGCGTCAGCGAAATCGAAACAATTTTCGAGTGCCTCCCCGCCATGTGGCACTACCAGGCCGCCGAACTCGCCAAGCCCGTGACGGAGTGAATTTGAAAGCGTTGGCGATGGTGGAAAAACTGAAAATATGGTACAATTTTGTCGTTTTGTCGGGAACATTTGATCTTTAGAGATAGCCAAGGCTGGCCGACAGCGGCTTTGGCAATGAACCCGCGCGAATCGTGAGATTCGTTAGACGGGTAAGAGTCTCGGTGGCGCTTGAGGCGCGCGAGACTATGTCTGTTGGAGAAATCCAGCAGCAACGTACGCAATAGCGTATGACGCTTTTTGAGGAAATCGCCAATTTCTAATAGCAAAGCGGAGTACGAAGGTTGCGCTATGTGGTCAAAAGGAGTATAATAATGTCGCTTTAAAGATAAAGTACTTGTATGTGCATGCTTGATGAGATACGTGCGAGATGCGCCTATCGCGGAGCGATCAGGTCGCCCGAAGTTGCGAAGCAACGAGCCGCAACGCGGTCGCAAGAGGCCGCGCGTGATGAGATATACGCTGTCGCAAGGGCGCACAAAGCAGAAAAGCTTTGGGTGTTCACTATTTAACAATGAAAGGAAGAAGAGAGAACGGATTGAGAAAGAGTTTCGTTGAAGCGTGAGAAACGCTTTGGCGGAGCGAGAACAGATTTTTCGCACAAGAAGGAGCAAGAAGAAGCTCCCTAAATGTATTGGAACACATAATGGGATTATAATAAGAAAAGTGCTATAATGAGTTTTGTGTTGGACGAAAAGAAAAAGAATGATTTGTTTTATGTCTGTTCGCTAGTAGAGTATGTCGGGCGTAAAACGAATAACAAGCGCGGTGATATTGTTGCCGCGATGGATGATGATTGTCTTAAACACCACCTCGAATATGCTGATTTGAATCACTGCTTGCCGTTTGAAAGGGTGTCGGACGAGCTTATAACCGATTGCGGAATTAAAAATGGCGATTATGATACGATAACGAACTGTAAGTATTCTATTCCAACTGCGACATCTATTGGGCGCGTGTATTCGACGCTCATTGAGAGTGAAATGGGGCGCTCTGATGCGCCAATTACCACCGTTGCAGATATGCTCTCTCCGTTTCGAAAGGTTTTTAGCTCTTTTATCATTGATGAAATCTCCGATTTCGCCAATGGCGTCTATTTTGAAAACCCGAGCTATCAGTGGGAATCATACAAGGCGGGAAGGCTATTGCAATGATGGCTAATGATACGGTCTGGAATTATGTTAATGATTTCGTAAGCGGTGTAATCTCCCGCGAAGCGTTTTGGGCGTTAGCGAAATTCAAGTATCCGACGCATCAGATTTGCTTTTGTACGCCAGAGGCGCTAAAGAGCATAAACTTTCTTAAAGCAGAAGTGATTGAGGACTAGAGAT
>JAGBTH010000168.1 GCA_017631385.1 Kiritimatiellia bacterium | reverse complement strand
TATATTATAAAGGCGCTGATCCTGGGAGCCGGTATGTGACTTAAGAAGATTCTTTTTCCTGGTCTTACTGACCTTTGACCGGGTATATTTACGTTTCTTTGCCATCCTTTAGATTCTCCCTATAATTCTTAAATAGTAACTCGCTTATATCGTCGCGAGTGTCGACTAACCAGATTACAATTGTATCTATCTCAGGCACTTCTATAAAATTGATTAATTGATTTAATATAAAATCACTTAAAGTAAAACCCGTATCAACTCTACATGTGCAAAGAGGCCTATCTATGTCACCGTCATTTTCTACTATAATTATATTAACGTCGCCCTGGGTATTATGTAATAATTCATTTACCAGCATTTTCTTCACCTTCTTCCAGCATATTCGCAACAGTTCCCAGAATATCCTCAAACAGCATAAGCATTTTACGACGCATAGCATATTTACCCTGGAAGAATCCGCTATTATAAGAATATTTTAAGCGGTTCATGTCTTCATTGTTGGATCTGAATACGTCAGTTATAAAGTTAAGCCCTTCATTATATGCCCGGTCTGTCATAACGTCCTTCGACTCTTCGACAACTTTACTCATTATTACAGAAACCATGTTTTCATCAAATGTCATAATCTTCACCACCTTCCATTGTTGCCAGCTGGCTAGTTGCAGAAATTGCAAGCGCGTCCATTGCGCCCTTATTATATGCAACCGTTATTACATATTTAAGAGTTCCTATTGCTTCTTCGCCGAGATCTTCGACGTTTGTTGTTTCAATAAATTCTTTGATAAACTGATCACGCATTTTCTTCTGAGTCTTCGCAGACTCTATCGCGATTTTCATCCTAATATCATCACTCATAAGCTGCCCTGCCCTTTCTTTCAAAAATGGCCCCGGGTTGTCCGGGGCCTTAAGTTTACCAGTCGATGTCTTTCCACGCCTGGCTTGGTTCCTTCGCTGGTGCTTCTTCAATGTCGTAGTAGTCGCGCCCTGATCTGTTACTTTTAACCTTCTTAATTGTTACCTGCATAGGTTCCGGGAAAAGATTTAACTCCATGTCCAGCTGCAGCTTCGCCATTCTCATAAACGACTTAACGAAAACCGCGCTGCTGGTATACCAGTCATTACCTTCATTGTCCCAGAACTTAAGAACGTAGCCGTCGACGTCGTCGCCGTTCGCCTTGCTCTTCTCATAAATACAGAAGGCGTCTACCATTACCTTAGTTCCTACGTTGTCCGCAACTGCAATGCCTTTGTGATCCTGTTCAAAGACCTTGTCAGTCATTTCATGGGTTACGTTGCTTGTTCTGCCTATTTCTTTCATTTCTTTTTCTCCTTTCATTTCATAAGATAGGCACGCCCTGAACGAGCGAAGGGAACGGCCCGGAGTCGAACCGGGTCCCGCGGGTCTGGGTAGGCGCCGCGGCTGCCGTGCGTCCTGTATACAGTTACCCCTACTTGCACACTTGGGGAGTGGCAAGCTCAATACCAGGAATCGAACCTGGATGGTCAGCGGCTAACCCCGACCCACGCTGCGCAAATATTAGGAGCCGACCCCGCGTGTCTGTAGGCCATTAACAGAAACTATTGAGCCCTTGGGTAAAATCCCAAAGCACCCGAACAGGGCGAGCGGGCACCTTGGAACTTCAACATAGCAATTATATAGTAGAAAGTCAAT
>JAGBTH010000167.1 GCA_017631385.1 Kiritimatiellia bacterium | reverse complement strand
GATTACTTCGGCTTACGGTATGAATATTAAGCTTCCGTTCGTTGAGGGAGGCGGCGACCCGAAGGTATTTTGGCTTCTTTCAGCGATTGCAGCGTGCTCAACGGGGCTTATCGCTTTTGTTCTCTATCTGCTCTCGAAGCGTCGCCGCTTCTGACGCGAAAGCGGTTTAATTTTGGAAGGCGATTTTAGAGAATCGAAAAGGGCGGGATATTTAGATGTCCTAAAAATCGTTTGGCCGCTCGCTCTCGGGATGGTCAATCATGCCGCGATGCAGTTCGCTGACCGCGCCTTTCTCTCGCGCTATTCGATGTCGTCATTAGAGGCGATTTTGCCAGCGTCGACGCTCTCATGGATTTTCATGAGCTTTTTTCATTCCATAACTGGATATTCGGGGGTATTCGTTTCGCAATATCACGGTGCTGGCGATACAGCGAATATCTACCGCAGTTACCGCGTAGGAATGATGATTGCCGCGGTTTCTGGGCTTTTAATGTTTCCTCTTATACCTCTCGGGAATTTTATTTTTGAATTAACTGCAGCATCGCGAGAAATCCTTTCGCTTGAAACATCGTATTATACGATAGTGATGCTCGGCGGATTCTTTGTCTTTGGTCAGATGGCGGCTTCGGCATTCTTCACGGGGCGCGGCAAAACGCGGATAGTATTCTGGGTCAGTCTTGTCGGTAACCTTATTAATGTCGCGATAGATCCAATTCTTATCTTCGGATGGTGGGGCGTTCCCGAGCTCGGTATGAAGGGCGCGGCGTGGGCGACGGTGATCGCGCTTTTTCTTCAGTTCGCTACGCTCGCACTGCTCGCTCATCGCGAGTACCGTAAAGAATGTCCAATCTCACCTTCGTACGAGGGGATGGGTCATCTCGCGCTACGAGTTCTCAGATTCGGTATTCCAGCGGGGGCTTATGAGGTTTTGAATATGGCCTCATTTACGACATTCGTCTTTGTCACAGGCCGCGTCGGAGAAGTCGCGTTCGCCGCGTCGAACGCATGCTTTACGATAAATTATCTTCTCTATGCTCCGATGGCTGGATTCGCGATTGGTGCTCAGACTTTAGTAGGCCACGCTTGCGGGCGCGGCGATCCCGAAGGCGCGCGAAAGGCGCTCGTTAAGACACTCCATCTCGCGCTTGGCTTTGTTGTTATTGCTTGCGCGTTTGTTCTTCTCGCTTATAAGCCAATACTATCGCTCTTCGCGCCAGATGATTTAACTAAACATGCCGAATTTATCTCGGCTGGCTTTTCTCTTCTTCTTCTTATGGCTGCGTGGATGCTCTTTGATAGTACCGATACAGTAGTTTCGGGCGCGCTTAAGGGCGCGGGCGACACGAAGTTTGTAATGATATGGATGTTTATAGCGTCGTTCGTCATCTGGCTACCAGTCGTATTTATCGTCGCTAAGTTCCATAATACAATGCCAGCGCTCTGGGCGACGATGGTGGGGTACGTTCTTGTAATCATGTCGGGAACACTGATCCGCTGGCGCCGCGGCCGCTGGGCTAAAATTAAAGTGCTTGAGAGCGTTTAAAAAAATTGTTTTAAAGGTTGAAGCATAGATTTAATGCTTTTTTATCTTGGATTTGGTATAATTAAAATATGAAAAATCGTGAAGGACAGGTTATTTTTCCACCTCCTGGTAAGACGCCGCGTGAAGATACTCAGGCGGTGATGAAGTTTTATAAGTTACCTCATTCATTCCCTCAAGAGGTTTTAGAAGAGGCGAAGAATGTTTCTAAGCGTCTTGAAAAGCCTGGTAAGCGCCTTGATCTTAGAAAGAAATATATCTTTACTTGCGATCCTCAAACGGCGCGCGATTATGATGATGCGATTTCGTTAGAGACTGATCGCACGGGTAATATAGTTTTAGGTGTTCATATTGCCGATGTTTCGCATTTTGTTCTACCAGATAGTGCGATAGATCGCGAAGCTAAAAAGCGTTCTACCAGTGTATACTTCGCTGATAGAGTCGTTCCGATGTTGCCGAATGAACTTTGTAATGGAGTTTGCTCGCTCGTCCCTAATGAAGATAGATTAGCCTTTTCTGTATTTATGACTTTTGATAAGGCGGGTGTGATGATTAAGCGATCATTCGCTAAGTCGATTATTCGTTCTAAGGCCCGCTTTACATACGAACAAGTAATGCGCGTTATATCGTCTGGCGAAAAGTCTAAGGATAAAAGCGTAAGCATACAGGCTCGAAAAACTATTTTAGCGGTTAATAAACTCGCTTCTCTTTTAAGGGCTAAGCGTTTTGCCGCAGGTGCGTTAGATATTGAGATTCCCGAAGCTGAGATAGTTCTCGATGATAATGGCGAGATGACAGGTATTGTTACTAGACCCTACGATGAATCTCATCAGATGATCGAAGAATGTATGGTCGCGGCGAATGAGGCTGTAGCGACTGAGCTATGGACGAAGGGGATTAAGATACTCGCCCGTCTTCACGAGCCGCCAGATGATGAGAAGCTTTTAATGCTTCGCGCTGATATGCGCTCATTAGGCGTTAAGATGGGCAATATCGCCAATCAAAAGGTGTTTGCGCAGTTTTTAAAGACGATTAAGTCTAATCCGCTTTATCCTACCTTATCAGTAATGGTTTTAAGATCGATGAAACGTGCGCTTTATGATTCGACTCAGATAGGGCATTTTGGGCTAGCTAAGAAGTTTTATGCTCATTTTACTTCTCCTATTCGCCGTTATCCCGACTTAACTCTTCATCGTCAGCTCGCAGCATATTTAGACGGTAAAGAAGCTAGAGTTCCGCCTAAAAAGTTGGCGAAATGGGCTGAATGGGCGAGCGAGGCCGAAGAAATCGCGGCAGAAGCTGAGCGTGGTCTTTTAGAGATAAAGAAGTATCGTCTTTTAGAAGATCAGCTTTCAGGGCGTAGAACGATGGAGTATGACGCTGTAATTTCGAAATGTACTCCATTTGGCTGTTTTGTCGAAATTCCTGAAATTTCTATTTCAGGTCTAGTTCATATTTCGCTTTTATCGAATCGCTTTGTAGAGTTTAACGAATCTGATCATTCACTCTCAGCATCTGGTGGTCAACGTTGGCGCATAGGCCAAAAGATGAGAGTTTATGTTGTTAAGGTTGATTTTAAGCAAAGACGAATAGATTTCGCACCTGTAAAAACTAGGAGAAGGTAAAAAGAGCGTTGAGTTTGATGAATTGGTCGGAGCGGAGGGATTTGAACCCTCGACCTTTTGCTCCCGAAGCAAACGCGCTACCAGACTGCGCTACGCTCCGACAAAGTATTTTCTTCATACGAAGAAATTGGGATGCAAAACTTCGAATAGTATACTATTTTAAGTTTGTTTAGTCAATGGGGCGTTTTAAGGAAGGCGCGGAACTACTTATTTGGCACGGCGAGGTCTGACCGTTTTATGCCAAGATTTAGGTTTGGGAATAGGGAAATGGGAAGAGGGAAGTTGTGCCAGAATTTAGTGGAGGAGTGGAGGAAATTGATGATTTTTGGTACAATATTGGCATAAATAAAAACGAAATAAGAGAATATGACTTTTTAATTTCTCGGTTCCGTATTATTTAGGTCTTCATCGCCAAATATTCGATGGCGTTTTTAAGTTCGCGGGCGAAGTGCGCAGTGTTGAACTTACAAAGCGCGAATGGGTGCTTAACGGGGCTACATCGAGCGGATGTCGGTATAAAACCTTTAGATGTCGGTATAAATGTCGGGATAAATTTTACTCACTCTGAAGAGAGTGCAATAAAGATAATTCGACAGAATTCGAAAACTACAGCTGCTCAACTTTCTAGAGACCTAGATGTGACCTTAAGGCAAGCAGAGCGCATTATCGCCTCTCTTAAAAAGAAGGCTGGGCTTAAACGTCGAGGTGCGAGAAAGAATGGCGAATGGTATTTTGAGAAGTGAGGGAGTAGGGAGTTTCGGAATCCTGGGTTTTTAGACAGAATTAACAGGGTTGAGATTAGTTGGAGTTTGGAGTTCGAGTGGGAGAGTGGAATTGGTAGTTTTTGCGCTACGCTTAGAGGCGCTTGACGCGCGACCACGAAAACTGGGGTATCTGCCGCGCGGCTAATCGCCGCGTTTGCCGCCGCAACTCTGCGCTGGCTTGAAGGTCTATTGCTTTCTGATTGCTTTTACTTTTGCAGTTCTTAGAAAGACCTTCGCCGCGCATCGTTGCGACGGCACGACCTACGGTCGCGTCAGATACCCCAGACACGAAACCCCTACGGGGTCACGAAATAACACGAAAATGCAACACGAGATAGACCTTGTACAATCTGCGAAGTTTGTCAATTTTTGCAAAACGCGGCGAACTATGTTAATGACGCGTATCAACTTAACCCATCATAGCAATCACGAAGTAGACAGTAAGAGGAAG
>JAGBTH010000166.1 GCA_017631385.1 Kiritimatiellia bacterium | reverse complement strand
GGTGATCCGGTTTCGACGGGATGTGTTGAGGTCGGGTTGCGCGTCGTGGATTCTCGTTGGCCACGTAAAAAACGAGAAAAAAAGTAATTGCGAACAACGATTACGCTCTTGCCGCCTAAGTAACAGGCCGCATGTCGAAGCGCCGATATCTGCTGAGCGCCGAGGCATCATCTTAGCAGGTCACGCTTAAGGGGGCTCCGCTCGCCCGCTTAAGGGTGCCGAATCGAACGGATGAGAGAGGATAAGCCCGCCTGGTCGGCGTACCTCTTTCGAGATCAAAGGCCGGATACACGCGTAGACGCTCGGGTGACGCCATTTCGGACAGGGGTTCGACTCCCCTCACCTCCACCATCCTTCGCACGGCCTGCCGGCCGTGACTACGGATGGCAGGCCGTGCGAAGGATGGTGCCCTCCGTAGTCGGCGAAGCCGCGTAGGAGGGCTCAAAAACTCGAGGAATAATTATGTTCTATACTTACATATTAAGAAGCCTTTCCCATCCTATCCAACGTTACATAGGTCACACAGCAAATCTTCGCACACGACTTGAAGAGCATAATTCTGGAAAATCATCACACACATCAAAGTTCTGTCCATGGAAGATTGAAACCTATATTGCATTTGAATCTATGGAAAAGGCTCAAGCGTTTGAACGATATTTAAAGACGGGTTCTGGACATGAATTCGCCCGTCGTCATTTTTAGCTTCTCACTGCAAGATGTCAAGATAGTTAGAATTGTGAAGACATATCCTAAAAACCGTATTTTCATATAATATGTGATGTCTGTAAAGAAAAATTATGAAAACGCTAGATAATAATGCTATTACAAAAAATTAAAGGCATCAACATCGAAGGTGATTTTTAAACCATTGGGCGATGGCCTAACCTTCGTAAGCCACTTCCAAGCGTTAATCATCGTTGATACCTTAGCCGACCTTAAAACTATTTGCCAGCGATGCCACCCATCAGCCTTCTCGATTACACTAGGAACCGCCTCTCCAACCGTTAAATCTTTAACCTTCATTAAGCTCTTTGCATACATATCAGCCCAATTCGCTACTAACTCAGGCGCTTGGCTACGCAGATTTATCACCGATAAATGACAATACGGCGGAAAGTACGCCTCTTCTCGCTCCTTAAGCTCCTCCTCAGCAAATAGAGAAAAATCGCCCTTCGCCGCTAAGCGTATCGCATTCTGAGATGGATTATAAGTCTGTATTACAGCTTCACCTGGTAGCTCCGCCCTTCCAGCGCGTCCTGCAACCTGAGAGAGTAGCTGATATGTTCGTTCAGCCGCCCTGAAATCCGGCATATTTAACGACGTATCAGCATTCAAAACCCCAACTAGCGTAACATTTGGAAAGTCCAACCCCTTCGCTATCATCTGAGTACCAATTAATATGTCAGCTTCATGACGACGAAATGCGCCTAAAATATCATCATGAGAATTTTTGCCGCGCGTTGAATCCGCATCCATTCTCAATACCCGCGCCTCTTTAAAGCAAGATTTCAGCGCCGCTTCAGCACGTTGAGTACCAATCCCCTTAAAATCGAATAACCCTCCACATTCAGGGCACTTTTTAGGAACCTCAACCCATCCGCCACAAATATGACATCTGCAACAATTATCAGATTTATGATACGTATACGCTAAATCACAATTCGGACAATTAGCCACATACCCACACCCGCTGCAAACTACTGAGCGCGAATATCCGCGGCGATTTAAGAATAAAATAACTTGCTCACGACGATCTAGCCTTACTCCTATCGCCTCCATTAACTGCGACGAGAATATTCTACCTGGAGAGCCGCCCTCAGACATATCAACTATCAGAACATTAGGTAGAGTACCCGCGCCTGCGCGCTCTGTCATTACAGCCTTAGAATACTTACCGCTCTTTACATTCATCCAGCTTTCGAGCGAAGGAGTTGCAGAACCTAAAACAGCTTTAGCGCCTTCAATATTAGCTCGCATAACTGCAACATCTCGCGCGTGATAACGCGGCGTTTCATCCTGTTTATAGCTCGTTTCGTGCTCTTCATCAACGATAATAAGACCTAAATCCTTTATTGGCGCGAAAACCGCACTTCTAGGCCCGATTACGACACGAGCTTCGCCACTTCGTATTCGATGCCACTCGTCATATCGCTCCCCATCCGAAAGAGCTGAATGTAAAACGGCTATTTTATCACCAAAACGTGAAGCGAAGCGCTGTACAGTTTGAGGCGTAAGCGCTATTTCTGGAACCATAACTATAGCGCCACAACCAGCATCAAGTTCAGCAGCTATAGCCTGAAGATAAACCTCCGTCTTACCAGAACCAGTAACGCCATGTAACAGTAACGCGCCACCTGAGTTAAGCGAATTTATCGAGTTAAGTGCTGTAGCTTGTTCATTATTAAGTTTTAAAAGTTTCGTCGGCAAAATCTTTCTCGCTGAAAGCGGATTTCGTCTTTTAGCGCGAGAAGCTATTTCAACAAGTCCCTTCGCCGCGAGCGCCTTAATACTCTGAGGCGTTGTTGAAAGCTCTCGACATAAAAAACTCATCCACCCGCCATCAAGGCGCACTATCTGATCATAAAGCCATTGTTGACGTTTAGTCAACGATAGAGAACTATTTAATGGTAAATAATCTACGAAGAGTTGTGCTTTGGCTTTTGCACCCGGCTTTAAAACTGCAGCCGGTAAAGCCGTTTTCAAGACAGTCTCCAATGGCGAAGCTGTATACGAAGCGATTAACTTAACTAGTTTAAGAGTGCTAGCCGAGAAAAACGGAATTTCGTCAGCGATCCCCTCAATAGGTTTAAGCTTATACTTAATACCCTCATCAGGAGCATCAGCTATTTCAAGCGCGAAACCACGCGCATGACGATGATTAAATGGAACAAGAAGAAGCTGGCCAACAGCCAGCTTCTTCTCCAACTCTTCCGGCACGAGATACGTAAATAGCCGGTCGAGAGCTAAGTCTATAGCGACCTTTACAACCATCTATTACGGTACGCGATATTCAAGCTTAACCGACTGAGGAATGGAAAGATAAGGAGACTGCTTATACATATCCTTAAGCGTACACTTATTATCCTCAAGAGAGAAAGCGGAGCCACCCTTAAGAACTACTACACAAGCCTTATCACCGAACGGTTTCGGATACTCGCTGCTGAATTGAAGCTTATCGGTCTTCTGAGACATATTGTTCTCACCAGACTTCGCAAGCTGACTAACCTCAACATTACGACTAATAAGAAAAGGTATAGAGTCAGTATTCATATCATCAGCACCTGCGAGAATAGTCCAAGCTACATTATCTTTAGTAAGACTACCAGGCTGAGCCTCGCGAACACCCTCACCCCAAAGATTAGGAATCAAGTCCTTATTAATATATGGCTTATGATTGGCAGACATCTGGTTCTGAATATCAAAGAGCGCTTTAAAATATTCTGTAGAGGAGGGATAAGCCTTAACATAAATCTCCTGAGCTGTTGAATCACCAGATATATTTTCAGCCAAAGGCCAAACAGGATCACCACTCATTGACTCTGTGATAATAGCATTAACAAGTTGCTTACCCTTATTAACCATAGCTGCCGTATTGGTCGCGGTAAGAGCATCAGCGATCTTAGGTACAAATACCGACATCAATACACCAAGAATGGCGATAACTACGAGAAGCTCAACGAGCGTAAAACCTTTTTTTTGTGCCTTCATTTTTTTCTCCTTATTTATTTTAAATTTTATTATATTAACTGGTACACTTTATATTAATTTAAACATCAACTATTGATATTATCTCATATTTATTAAGTTCGTTCAAGAGCCTTTTTAAGGTAACACGAATACGCACGCGTATAAGTACATACACTGACAATATTCAAAATTATCATAAGCGCCTCGACGAGATAACAACTCCAAAGCATATACTCTTCGATAGGCGCGAAAAATTCGAGCCCATGAAAAGCTATATACGCATAAACCCAACCAGCCGCCGGGAATGAAAGAGCTGTACGAACCTTACCTAACCACATGGCAGAGCCATCAGCACCATAAAGCGAACCTACGGCTCTCAAGAAAGTCACCCACAAGTCTCGCAATATATACAATATTGCGAAAACAAGCATTACTAGTGAATGTCCAGCCTCACCTTGCTTTAAAAGTAGCCAGGCAAGCGCGGGAAAAGTCACTACATAAAAAACCTTATCCATTAAAGGATCGGCCATTTTACCTAAGGGACTTACCACATTCCACTTACGCGCGAGCATTCCGTCAAAGGCATCCGTCAACCCCGAAAAGAACATCGCCGAGCCTGCGAAAAAGATTAACCAAGGTGAGTAATGAAACTCCTCAATAACCGCTAGTATCAACCAAGCCAGTATTAAAGGAACACGCAAAAATGTTAATGCGTTAACAAAAAGTGCTTTAGCGTTCAAGATTACTCCAATCCTTCCGAAACAACAGCCTGCATAACAACTAGAGCTTCTTGCAACTGAGCAAGACGAGCCTTCAATGATTGAATCTGGAGCTCTGCTTTCTGATAATTCCTTCGCGTAGCGAAAAGCTGCTTTAAAATCTCACCTGAATCTAAATCAAGATCCTTTAGCTCCATACCATCAGGAATCGGGACTAACACTTGAGTTGCGCACTTCGCGCAATTAATTTGGAGGCCAGCCCCACGATAATCAATAACTAACTGCTTACCGCAATTAGGACATTCAAATACAATATCAGTATCGCGTATCTCTACGCTAGTATCACCATCCTGATTGGATTTAAGATGTTTTCTCGGCATATTTACTCTCCTTAACTTTACGCTACTCTTAAATTATATAAAAAAAAACGCTCCGACGCAAGTGCCGGAGCATTTTCTTTAATTAATCGCGTCTTAAAGACGCAACTACTTAGGCGTTCTTAGCAATCTCAACGAGAGTCTTGAAGCCAGCAGGATCCTGAATAGCAATCTCGCTGATCATCTTACGGTTGAGCGTTACGCCAGCCTTAATGAGACCAGCCATGAACTTAGAGTAGCTGATACCCTCAGCGCGAGAAGCCGCGTTGATACGAGCGATCCAAAGCTGACGGAAGTCACGCTTTTTAAGCTTACGATGCTCGGTCGAAAGGCGCATTGCGCGATCGACAGCCTCGGTAGCCGTACGGAAAAGTTTAGAACGCGCTCCATAAAAGCCCTTCGCCAGTTCAAGGCGGCGGCGGCGGCGTTCGCGAGAAGCGGGTGCATTAGTAACACGCATTGTATCTTACCTCCTTCAGTCCTGAAGCATACGCTTCATCGTTTTGGTGACGC
>JAGBTH010000165.1 GCA_017631385.1 Kiritimatiellia bacterium | reverse complement strand
ATACGGCTTCTTCAACTTATACTTGGCGCGGTTACACTGGACCTTGGGCGTATACGACTAACTGGACAGCGTCTGCGAGCGCGAATTACGGAATTCCTAATAATGGAACATACGCGACGGCGGACTTCCCCGCGACACTCGTAAATGCGTTTACTTGTACGCTTAACCAGAATGTTTCGGTTAACAAGGCTGAATTTTATTCCCCTAATATGACATTCGTTTTGGATAATGCGCTTTTAACCCTTAAAGGTAAGGTCGATAGCTATGCAGCGTGCGACTTCGGTGATGGTGAAAACGATAATTCCACCATTGAATTGAGAGGCGCTAACGCTGGAATTGTTTCAGACACTAAAGAAGCTCGTCTCAATTTTGGCTGTCGCCATAAAGAAGTGACTCCGACTGGAACTGTAACTGTTCGCTTCGTTGTTCCTGAAACTGGTTGGGAGAGCGATGCGAGACTTAAAGCCACGGGTATAGATTCTAAGGTTGTTCTTTATGCCAACTCTAAGCTCGAAATTGATGCGACGGCTCTTGGTGTTCCAGCCGAAGGCACGACAAAGACCGTTTATCTCGCTTCAGGTACGGGCGATGATGGCGTATATGTTGAGTCCAAGACGACTAATGTCGTATGCGCAGCAGGCGCGAAGGGCTCTATTAAGATTGAAAACAAAAAGCTCGTTTTTACGGTTGAGGCCGATGAGACGATTGAGCCTGTTCTTACGGCGATTGATGCGCCTAATGCTGTAGCGAATCTCGTTTATACGGGTTCTGAGTTGACGGGTGTTGTTGCCGCTGGCGGTTACACGCTTACTGGTAATACTGCTACGGACGCAGGAACTTACGAGGCTACAGTTACGCTCGCTGACGGCTATAAGTGGTCTGACGATACGACTGAGCCTAAGACAATCAGCTGGTCGATCGCTAAGGCGACGAACGAGTGGACGACCGAGCCTAAGATTGAACCTGCTACATGGACCGAGGGCGAAGCCGCCGGCACTTTAACAGCTGGTGTCGCTAAGTTCGGCAAGGTTACATCTTCGATGACCGATCTCCCGACTGAAGTTGGTTCATACACGATTACTTATACGGTAGCTGAGACTAAGAATTATACTGGTCTTGCCGCGACAGTTCAGTTCGAGATTAAAGAGATGGTTGCTCCTGGAGATCTTATAGCTGTTAAGCCTACTGTTAATTATGCGAGCGGAACTAAGTTTACCGCTATCGGTGTTGAGCAGAAGCCGGTCGTAACGCCTGCTAACGGCAATGGTTACACGGTCAGCTACGAGGGCGACTTCACTTCTGCCGGCACTCATAGAATCGTTATTGCGCTTAAGGATGGTTGGACTTGGAACGATGGAACGAGCGATACATTAGTATTCCAATATACATTTGTTGACAGGAACTTTACCACGGAATTTTACGCAAGTGGTTCAGGTAGGTTTCAGTCTAGCAGTCGTTGGTATAATAAAGCGCTCACTACTAAATTGAACGCCTATCCCACGGAATATACCCATAAAGCATATTCAACAACAGCCTCTTCGTCAGCTCACATGGATGACTCATTAGAGACAAAAGTTGGTATGTTTGTAGTTTCGGGCGGTGAGTATATGCTTACTTACGGCGTTCTGAATTTCCAGAATGAAACAGTGACACCTCTACCTATGTGGGTTACTGAACCAGGCTGTATGACTACAATTCAAGCGACGAAAATGCCTTTAAATGGTGGTGGTGTCGGTTATTTTGAACTTGGTGCAGGAGCTACTAATAGATTTGGTCTTGTTGACGCCAGTGAGAATTTCTATATTCGCTACGCTACAGATGGCGATTTAGGTTCTGTGACGGAGTTTTATGATTCTGGGGATTCTCCTGTTAATACTAAACTCGGTTGGTTTGAAGGCGGCGCAGAAGGGATAGTCTCAGAACTGATTGTTACTAATACAAGCGTCAAGTTTGCTAAAGTTGGTGCTATTAGCGGAGTTGCTGGCCCTATTGTCGTTACTGTCGCGCTTGGTGAGAATAATATACAAAGACCTTCGATTGATGTTGCAGGTACTCTTAAGATTAATCAAGGCTCAACACTTAACGTTAATGCTAATGGTATGCCATGCGGTGTTTATACGATTATAACGGCTGGCGAGTTCATTGGCGCGGATATTTTGACAACAGATCAAGGTGGCGTTGTTACCGGACTTGCTGAAAATACAAGCGGTGTAATAGAATGTGAAGGCAATACGATTAAACTTTATATTGAGACAACGATTCTTCCGACTGTTCCAGGAATTGATGGAGAAAGTGTTTCTATCAATGATGTTTTCAACTCAGCAAGAGTTTCAAAGCCTATATGGTATAAGACACGTCCAGAAATAATTGACGGCAAGATTGTGTTTAATCGTATTCCTGTAGAGATCCCTGAATATTATAATGTCAGTGTTGAGGCGTTGACAGAGGGGTATTTAATCAAGCTGGTCCTCAAAGACAATCTCACTCCATATATTGGTAATAAGGTTGATGACGATGTCATTACGACTCCGGCGATCAAGATTGAGAACGGTAAGGTTAAGATTCATCTTGAGGGAACTCACGAAAAACTTCATTATTCGCTCATGACATCGACATCGCTTGAATCGAATGAGCCCTGGTCGCCAATATACAGCGATCCGGAAGATAATTCGAGCTTTACGTTCGGT
>JAGBTH010000164.1 GCA_017631385.1 Kiritimatiellia bacterium | reverse complement strand
TTTCAACTTACAGCTTTTTGCTGGTGGCCATAGAGGAGAAGAAATACCTGTTCCCATTCCGAACACAGAAGTCAAGCTCTCCATCGCCGAGGGTAGTGCGGGACTCGCCCGTGCGAGAGTAGGACGCCGCCAGCTTTTTTTATTTTGCTACAGCAAAATAAAAAAAACTGCCGGCTACGCCGCACTCGGCCTCGCGGTCGCTCGGCTTGGTTGCTTCCCTATGGGTCGCAACCACCCACAAGGGGCGGTTACCCGCCTAGCGGCCCCTTCGGGCTCGCTTCGCTCGGGGGATACGCCAGCTTTTTTTTGCTTTTTTTTATTTTGCATGTTGTGATACGGATTTTTCCCAAAACTGTCTTTCTTTTTGGTATAATACTATAAAAACCCGAAAAAATAGGAGAAGATATGGGTATTCGTATATTAGGAACAGGTAGCTACCTTCCTGAAAAAGTCGTCACTAACGATGACATTGCTCAGTCATTGGAAACTTCTGACGAATGGATTTATTCCCATACGGGTATCCATTCGCGCCATGTCGCTGGTGAAGGTGAATCAACTTCTACTATGGCTGCTAAAGCTGCTCAGGCTGCTATGGATGCCGCGGGTGTTAAGCCTGAAGAAATTGGTCTTATTGTTTTAGCGACTTCAACGCCTGATTATAATCCCTTCCCCTCTACAGCGTGTATTGTTCAGGGTATTCTCGGATGTACGAATGCGGGTGCGTTCGATCTTCAGGCTGCTTGCGCAGGCTTCGTTTATGCTCTTGAGCAGGCTCGCGGCTTTGTAAATTTTTATCCCGATAAGAAGGCTCTTGTTATTGGAGCTGAGTCTCTTACGAGAGTTCTCGACTGGACTGATCGCGCGAGCTGTATTCTTTTTGGTGATGGCGCGGGCGCGGTTGTAATCGGTAATGACGAGCCTCCAGGTGTCGCGTCACTTAAGACTAAGGCTCATACGATTCTTGGTGCTGATGGTAATGGCTCTCACTTTATTATGCGTACTGGCGGATGTAAGGATGCGCTTCCTATTTCCCCTGTAACTCAAGTCCCTGAGAAGCCTCAGCCGTTCCTCCCCGAGCTTACGCTTAAAGGTCACGATGTATTCGTCTTCGCGGTTAAGACTCTCGCTAAAGTTTCGAGCGATCTTTGCAAGATGCTCGGTACGACCCCTGAAGAAATTGATCGCGTTTTCGCGCATCAGGCCAATGGTCGTATTATTGAGGCGGTCGCTCGTCGTATGAAGCTTCCGCTCGAAAAGTTCTGGCTCAATCTTGAGACTACGGCTAATACGAGCGCGGCGTCTATTCCGATCTCGCTCGATCAGGCTGTTAAGGCGGGCGAGCTTAAGGATGGTATGAATATCGTAATGGTTGGCTTTGGCGCGGGTCTTACCTACGCTGGTACATTCTGCACTTGGCCGAATCTCTAATAAGATAAAGAATTTAAAAAATAAAGAGGTACTGAATATGAAAAAAGTAATGATTACCGGTATCGGAATGTTGTGCGCCAATGGTAATGGTAAGGATGCTGCTTGGGCTTCGCTTAAGGCTGGCACTCCCGCCGTTGGTAAGATTACGAAGTTTGATCCTTCTCGTTGCACGAGCCAGGTTGCTGGAGAAGTTAAGGACTTTGAGGCGTATGCCATCGGTGGAGGACTTGTTGATAAAAAGTCTTCTCGTCACATGGCGCTCTTTTCGCAGTATGCTGTTGCCGCGGCAGTTGAAGCTTGGCGCGACGCGGGCTATACCGAAGAGAATAAGCCTGATATGGAGCGCGTTGGTACGCTTATCGGTAATGGTGTCGGTGGCCTTGAAGTCACGGGTGAGAGCTACAAGACGCTTTTCGAACGTGGTCCGGAGCGTCTTTCACCTCTCGCTATTCCAGAGCTTATTTCTAATGAGGCCGCTGGTAACGTTTCTATCGCGCTTGGCGCTAAGGGTCCAGCTCAGGTTGTTACCACTGCTTGCGCGAGTTCGACTGATGCGATTGGCTTCGCTCTTGATATGATTCGCGCTGGCCGCGCTGATGTTGTTGTCGCTGGTGGTACTGAGGCCGCGATTCTTGAATTCGCCGTTGGTGGATTTATGAGAATGCGTGCGCTCTCGACGAAGTTCAATGAAACTCCCGAGAAGGCTTGCCGTCCGTTTAATTCTGATCGCGACGGTTTTGTAATGGGTGAAGGCGCGGCAGTTCTCATTCTTGAGTCTGAAGAGCACGCTAAGGCTCGTGGTGCACGCGTTTATTGTGAGCTCGCTGGTTACGGCGCTACTTCTGACGCGTACCATATTACAGCCCCCGATCCTTCGGGCGACGGCGCTGTTAAGGCTATTAATATTGCTCTTAAGGACGCTCAGGTTGAAGATCTTTCAACGGTTGACTACATCAATGCTCACGGAACTTCGACCCACCTTAATGATCAGATGGAGACTAAGGCTTTTAAGCGCGTCTTCGGTGAAGAGGGAGCTAAGAAGATTAATATTTCGTCTACCAAGTCGATGCATGGACACCTTCTTGGCGCGGCTGGTGCGCTCGAGGCGGCGATTACTGCGCTTGCGATTCACGAGGGATTTGTTCCTCCGACGATTAACTATGAGAATCCTGATTTGGAAGTTGATGTTGAGAAGGGCGAAACTCCTCTTGATTTGAACTACACTCCTAATAAGGGCGTTGAGCGTGAAATTCGTGTAGCGCTTTCGAGCTCGCTCGGTTTCGGCGGACATAACGGCATTCTCGTATTCAAGAAGGCTTAATCTAAGTTAAGGAAAATCGATATGGAATTCCCGCAATTTAAGGAGTCGTATAATAAACCCGGAATTGAGCTTTTACCTCATCGTAGCCCATTTCTCTTTGTAGATACTCTTATCTCAGCTGATGATACTGGAGCTATCGGTGAGTATACGTTCACGATGGAGAAAAACGAGTTCTTTAAAGGGCACTTCCCTGATTTTCCTGTCGTTCCTGGCGTTGTACTCGTTGAGGCGATGGCTCAGGTAGCTGGCGCGGCGCTTGTAGCGCGCAATGCTCTCGGCGGTAAGGATAAGGAGGCTTCATTCCTTTTAGCTGCTGTAGATAATGCGCGCTTCCGCCGTCCGGTTAGACCAGACGATAAGCTTACGACGGTAGTTGAGAATGTTCGCGTTCGTTCGCGTCTTGGTATTTTTGCGCTTAAGGGATATGTAGGTGATGAACTTGCCGCTGAGTGCGAGGTTAAATGCGTTCTCGGCGAAAAAGAAAAAAAGTAACGGAGTTTTAAGATGATTAAAATCGTCAAGTCCGGTGATAAGAGCGTAGAGAAGTTTAATGCTCGTCCTGCATTCCCCGAAGAAGCCGAGAGTGCTGCTTTTGAGGTTCTCGCCGATATTCGCAAGAATGGTGAGAAGGCGGTTCTTAAGTATGTAGCGAAGTTTGAGGGCTATAAGGGTAAGGCGTTAAAGGTAGATGTTGATATAGCCTCTTTAGAGAAGAAGATAGATCCAACGATTATTAAGGCGGTTAAAGACGCTCATAAGCGCGTTTTAAAATTCTCTAAAGCGTCCTTGCGCGAGCCTTGGGCCATGGAAACTCCTCGCGGCGGATCTACGGGTGAGTTTTTCTCGCCTATGGATCGAGTCGGTGTTTATGTTCCTGGCGGTACTGCGCCTTTAGCATCAACTTCGGTAATGACGGTTACTCTCGCTAAGGCAGCTGGCGTAAAAGAGATTGTAGCTTGCACTCCAGCTGGTAAGACAGGTGAAGTTAACCCCGTTTTACTTTATGCGCTAAAATTAGCTGGTGCTACTGAGATATATCGTGTTGGCGGTATTCAAGCGATTGGCATGATGGCCTTTGGTACTAAGTCATGTAAGAAGGTCCAAAAAATCGCTGGCCCTGGTAATGCGTATGTTACCGCCGCTAAGCGCCAGGTATATGGTTATGTCGCGATTGATCAGGTGGCGGGCCCTAGCGAAATCGCTGTATTAACCGACGGCTCTGTAAGCGCCGCGTGGATCGCGGCAGATCTTTTAAGCCAAGCTGAGCATGGTAGCGGTTGGGAGAAGTCGCTTTGTGTTTGTACGAGCGAGAAATTCGCTAAAGAAGTTAAGGCCGAAGTATTATCTCAAACTGAGAAGCTCTCTCGTAAGGATATTATTAAGCGCGTTATTGATCGCGATGGTATCTTAATAGTTGTTGCCAAGAATGTTAAGGAGGGCTTGGAGGTTGTAAACCGTTTCGCTCCTGAGCACTTCGAGATAATGACTAAAGATGCTCTAAAGGTTATGAAGGGCGTTCGCTCTGCTGGTGCGGTTTTCGCAGGTCCCTGGACTCCTGAGTCTGCCGGTGACTTTGTAGCGGGCCCGAGTCACGTTCTTCCTACAGGTGGAGCGGCAGATATGTTCAACGGCTTAACTCCCGATGACTTCCGCCGTCGTCATAGCTTTGTAGCTTTTACTAAAGAAGACTTAAAAGAAACTAAAGCGACTATCGAAGCATTTGCCGCGGTTGAAGGGTTAGATGCCCACGGTCGCGCGGCGACAATTCGTTTTGAGTAATTTATGACGTTCATTCAGAGACACGCCTATGGTTTTGGAGCCGGTTTTGCCGCGCTTCTATGGCCATTTTTCCCTAAAAGGAGGCGCCTTTCTGTAATGAACATTATGAAGTGCGGTATTACTTCGGATGAGAAAGAGGCTAAGAGAATAGCTAAGAAGTCGTGGTGTCATTTAGCGGGTCATATCTGCGAAGCGTTGTGCGTACCTAACGTTGTTAATGCTACTAATTGGCGCGAACATCTTGAGTTTGACGAAGCTGATCCTGAGACGGTAAAGCTATTGTTGGATACGCCAGACGAGCCAATTCTTTTAGTGAGTGCTCATCACGGAGTTTGGGAAGCGGCTACTAATGTTCTTTCGTTCTCTAGACCCATGATAGCGGTCGCGCGCGTAATGAATAATAAGTTCGTAGCGCGTTGGATGAAGAATCATCATTTTCGTGGTCCTGTAACGATTATCGATAAGAATAAGGGTTTTAATCCTGAGGTCTTGCGCCAATGGTCTGATACGGCAGCTGCGATGACAATTCTTATGGATCAGCATACGGCGGGCGGCGCTAAGCTAAAGTTCTTAGGTAGACCCGCGCGAACATTTACTAGCGCTACGCGCTTAGCGATGAGAAGCGGTCGTAGAATTGTAGTTGGCTCTTTCGTTCGCGTTGCGCCATATCGTTATAGATTAGTTGGCGGCGCTCCTGTCAGTTTCTCTAAAGACGCTAATAGAGACGAGGCGACTCAAATTTTGAATGATCGTTTAGGTGAAGTCATCCGTAAATATCCTGAACAGTATTTGTGGGTACATAGGAGGTGGCGTGATGATTGATGAGAATGCTTTTAATGTATTTGATTTGATTTCTGTCATCTTAGGTTTTGTATTCCTATGGTCTACACTCGTAGTTACGGTTGGCTTACTTATACCTCGTAAGAAGATGATTGCCGCTGATCGTAAATTGCGTTTTGCAGTTTTGATTTGTGCGCGAAACGAAGAGCGCGTAATTCGCCTTCCCGTTAAGAGTATTTTAATGTCTTCTTATCCTAAAGATAAATACGAGGTTATTGTTCTGGCTGATAATTGCACCGATAAAACTGCGGAGGTTGCGCGCGCTGCTGGAGCTACAGTTTGGGCGAAGGCAGTCCCCAGTAGCGGTAAGGGCGATGTTCTCGCTTGGGGTGTAGATAAGGTTCTTGAACGTGATGATTTTGACGCGATAGCGGTATTCGATGCTGATAATATTGTTTCGTCGCAATGGTTCGATGCGATGAATGACGCGCTTAATGATGGTGAGGTAGTAGCTACAGGGCGTCGAATGACTTCAAACGCGACAACGAATCTTATTTCTGGCTGGTATACGGTATATTGGGATTTGATGAATGAGCTTTCAAATCGCGTCCGTACTAAGTTGGGTTTATCGGGTAAATTAACGGGGACCGGCTTTGCGTTTCTTACAGCCATTCTTAAGGGTAAGGGGTGGCGAACTTATACGATGGTGGAGGATGTTGAGTTCTCTGTTCAGTGCAATATTGCCGGTCGTCGTATTGGCTATGTTCCTGAGGCTGAATATGCTGATGAGCAGCCCATAAAAGTAACGCACATGTGGCGTCAGCTCTGCCGTTGGGCGACAGGATGCTGGCAGGTCGCCGGCTTATATCTTTTCCCCTGGATTAAGACTATGATCCTTCGTCCATCTATGCGTCTTTTTGATAGTTACTTCGCTATCTTAACGGGAATGTCAGTAGCGTTCGTCCTTCTCTTTTCAGTAATTGCCTTTATAATTAAAATTAGTACGGGAAGTCCATTCCTATTGTCTGCGCTTTTGTGCCTTGTTATGTTCGCGTTTGTCGCTTTTGTCGCGCTCGTTACTGCATGGGGAGCGGTTGTTTTATCGAGTAAAAAGCGTCGTCCTCGTTGGTTAGCGGTGCTGACTTTCCCAGCCTTTTCTTTTATTCTATCGGCGACAGTACTATGGACATTAGTATTTCCTACAAAGCGCTGGAAGCCGATTCCACATGGTGATTTTGAGACATCTAAAAATAAATGATACAGCCTATGAACTTGCTTGAAGAACTTAAAGAACGCGGCCTCGTTGAGGCGTTGACAGATCCTGAAATTGGTAAAATGCTCGAAAAGCCAGTAACGCTTTACTGTGGCTTTGATCCGAGCGCTAAGAGCTTGCAGGCCGGTAATTTAGTTTCGATTATGGTACTGAAGCGTTTCCAGCAGGCGGGCCATAAGGTTATTGCTCTCGTTGGCGGTGCGACTGGTCTTATTGGCGATCCCAGCGGTAAGTCCGCCGAGCGCAATATGCTTACTCTAGAGCAGGTCGAAGAGAATAAGCGCGGCATTCGTGAAAATCTTTCGAGGATTTTGGATTTCGATGGTCCTAACGCCGCGATTATGGTTGATAACTATGATTGGTATAAGGGTACGAGCGCGATTGAGTTTTTAAGAGATATCGCGATTAACTTCCGTGTACCTCAGATGCTCGCTAAAGAGTCTGTTAAAAAGCGTCTTGAGGCGTCTGAGGGCGCGCTTACATTTACTGAGTTTTCGTATCAGATTCTCCAAGGTAATGACTTCTTGCACCTTTACGATAATTATGGGTGCTCGCTCGAAATAGGTGGCGCGGATCAGTGGGGTAATATTACAGCTGGTACTGATCTCGTACATCGTATGCGCGGTAAGACTGCGTATGGTCTTACGTTCCCGCTTCTTTTAGATTCCGCTGGCCGTAAGTTCGGTAAGTCCGAGGGTAACGCCTTATTTATGAACGCCGAGATGACGAGCGTTTACGATTGGTATCAGTACTTCCTTCGCGCGGCAGATGCCGATGTAATTCGTTATTTAAAGGTCTTCTCTCTTAAGAGCCTTGACGAAATCGCCGCGCTTGAAGCCGAGATGAAGGCTAATCCCGAAGCTCGCATTCCTCAGAAGGCTCTCGCCGAAGAACTCACAAAGCTTGTTCATGGCGAAGAAGGCCTTAAAGCTGCGCTTGGCGCGACGAAGACTTTATTCGGCGGTGATATAACTGACAAGTCCGCGGCGGAATTATCCCAAATTTTCAAGGATGTTAAGTCATCTGAATTACCCACTGCCGAAATTATTGGTAAGCCCGTCTATGCTGTAGCTGCTACAGCTGGAATGTTTAAGTCTAATGGCGAGGCGCGTCGTATGGCTTCTCAGGGTGGGCTTTCACTTAACGGAGCGAAGATCGATGATAAGCGTGTTTTCGCGGCCGAAGATTTAATTGATGGTGAGCTCGCGGTTCTTCGTCAGGGTAAGAAGGCTAATTTCCTTTTAAGGGCTAAGAATTGAAGACAATCGATAAATATGTTTTCAAATCGTTTCTGTCGAGTTTTGCGTTAGCATTTCTCGTTCTTAGCTTTGTTCTAACTATTGGCCTTCTTGTTCAAATAGTAGGCTTTATATTAGACGGTCTGCCGATAGGGCTTGTAGGTAAATTCGCGGCGATAAGCTTCCCGGAGACGCTTCAATGGACGATACCATTGTCGTTACTAGTCTCTAGCGTGCTTGTATTTTCTCGTCTTTCGGCTGACAGCGAGATTGCCGCGATGAGAGCGTGCGGGATTAACATTTTAAGTGTTATGAAGTGGCCCATCATATTCGCCTTGCTAAGTACATTCTTAGCTATGTGGATTAATAACGAGATTGTGCCGCGCGGTCATGAAGTTCGTCGAGAGATGACTTCTGAGATTTCTGTCGGCGACGCCTTTGAACTAATTAAGCCGGGCGTATTGATGACCGAATTTCCCGACGTTACGCTTTATGTCGGCCGTAAGGAAGGTCGTTGGCTTTATGACATAACTGCTACCGATAAAACTGACGATAAAATAACGCGTACGATTCGTGCCCAAAAGGCGTTAGCGCTTGGTGATGGCGATGATATGGCGCTTGATCTTTATGGTGTTAAAGTTGAGCCATTAGAAGCGAATAAGTCGGGTATCGCTACTGGTAAATATATTCACTATCCCATCAAGGTTAAAAAGAAACGTTACGTTAAGAAAATAAAAGATTTTTGTTTTGCTGAAATTGTCCAATCCATTAAGAAAGATTCCGAGACTCTTCAGTCAATGACTACATCTGATACAGATAAGTCTAAGGAGCATCTTCGCGAACATATTTCCAAAACTAAAGTTGAGCTATCTAAGCGGTTTGTTTTCGCAATGGCTTCATTATGCTTTGTTTTGGTCGGAATTCCCTTAGGTATACGCTCTCAGCGTAAGGAGTCTACTATTGGAATGGCGATATCTATCGCAATAGCTATGTGCTTTTATCTCATTGCGATGTTGATGATTAATTTACAAAAGAATTATTTAATCCATCCCGAAATTCTTATATGGCTCTCGCCTATAGTATGTTTTGTACTAGCTGGATGGTTTGTTAAACGCAATCTTTAAATTAAAGGAGGCCTTATGTCCAAGATTCATCCTACTGCTATTGTTGAAGATGGTGCCATTTTAGGCGAAGATGTAATTGTCGAAGCTTATGCTCGCGTTGGAGCCAATGTTAAGCTCGGTAATGGAACTACCATCGGTCAGGGCGCTATTGTTGATGGCCATACAACGATAGGCGAGAAGTGTCAGATATTTCCTTACGCGCTTATTGGCATGAAGACGCAGGATCTCAAGTATCAAGAAGGCTCTGTAAGCTATGTCGAAATCGGCGATAGAACGGTAATTCGCGAATTCGCGACAGTCCATCTTGGAACGGCTGATGGCGAGAAGACTATCATTGGTAGCGATTGCCTTTTTATGGCTTACTGCCATGCTGCTCATGGTTGTATTCTCGGTAATCACGTTATTTGTTCAAACTCCGTACAGTTAGCGGGCGATGTTCACCTTCACGATTATGCGATTGTCGGCGGGTGCTCCGCTTCCCACCAGTTCTGCACTGTTGGTAAGCACGCTATGGTAGGCGGAATGTGTAAGATTCGTCAGGATTTTCCTCCCTATATGTTAGGCGATATGGTTGAAGGTACTCTTAAGGTTATTG
Source organism: Kiritimatiellia bacterium (assembly GCA_017631385.1). Lineage (GTDB taxonomy): Bacteria > Verrucomicrobiota > Kiritimatiellia > RFP12 > UBA1067 > UBA1067. The sequence goes on along the minus strand of JAGBTH010000164.1, from coordinate 7,445 downwards.
GGCCTAATGTTGTGGGGCTAAATCGCCGCGGATTTAAGAGGGATGTTCTTCAGGCGTTAAAGGAAGCTCATCGTTTTCTTTATCGTGACGGTTTAAATCGCTCTCAGGCGCTCGATCGCGTAGAGCATGATGTCGAGCCATTTGAAGAAATTAAAGAACTCGTAGCGTTTTATCGTAATTCAACGCGCGGCGTAAGCTGAGAAAAAGCGTAAAACCTTTTTCGCTGGTAATGCGTTTAATTTTAAGAGGAGATTTAGTATGAAAAAGGTTTTACTTTTGTTAATTGCTTCTCTTGCTGCAGTTTCATTTTGTGTAACGATAGATGAATCTATAGCGAGGGGAGCGAAGTTTCTTGTAGCTAATCAATCTGGCGAAGGCTATTGGAGCGATAAACAGATGCCTGCGCTGACTGCGCTTCCGGTCTGGGCGCTTACGAATGTTCCTGAAGATCGTGTTTCAGGGGCGACGAACGCCGTTAAAAAGGGTGTAAAGTATGTGCTTTCAACTCAGCGCTCTGACGGTGGGTTTTATGTCCCTAAACCAGGGCGCGGCGGTTCTGGATTAGGTAATTATAATACGTCAGTTTGTCTCTCGGCGCTTTTCGAGTCGAAGATTTCGCCCGCAGCTCCGCTTTTAAAAGCGCGTGAGTATATAGCCTCTTCTCAACTTACTGGCGATGATACGATGGCTGGCGGATTCGGGTACGATAAGATTTCGAGGCGTCGTTATGCTGATTTATCTAATACTAGTTATGCCTTGGATGCGATGCGTAGAACTGAATCGCTCGAAGAGTTTCGCGTTGGAGCTAAAAGAGTCGACGTAAATTGGGATAAAGCTATTTCATTCGTCAATAATTTAATGAAAAAAGACGGTCCTGATGCTGGGGGAGCAGCGTATAACGATAGAACGCCCCAAGCTGGAATGGTAACTAACGCCAAAAATCGCGTTCATCTACGCGCGTATGGCTCGATGACTTACGCGGCAGTTCTTTCGATGTGCCACGCTAAACTTGATCGCGGCGATCCTCGAGTTAGAGACTCTTTAGAATATTGTAGACGTAATTGGAGCGTAAACGAGAATCCTGGAATGGGTAATCAAGGGCTTTATTATTTCTACGATATTATGGCGCGAGCTCTCTCAGCCTCTGGCGTTGAGAAGATAGGCGAGCATGAGTGGAAAAAGGAGCTCTCAGCTAAATTGATAAGCCTTCAAAAGCCTGATGGAAGTTGGTTTAATGATAATAATAGATTTTGGGAGTCCGACCCTGTATTATGTACATCATTCGCCATTCTTGTTCTTCAGCTATGTAAGTAATGGTGTTATATTATCATTAAAAGAAAAAGAGCCGCCTAAAAAAGCGGCTCTTTTTTATGTATCGTAAGAAAAAACCTTACTTAACGACGACGATAGAGTTGAATGTACCCTGATCGTTCTGAACTGAGTTAGCGTTCTCAGGATCGGCGCACCAAGTACCATCAATGATGAACTTGTACTGATACTCGCCAGGAATGAGCTTAACCGTAGCAGCGTAGATACCATCCTTAGCCTTATACGCCATCTTCTTAGCGGTAGGCTCCCACTTGTTGAAGTCACCTGCGAGGTAAACGGCCTTACCCTTATCGGCGTGAATCGTAAAAGTAACCGACTTCGCGGCCGGCTTAGCGGCAGCCTTCTTGGCTACGGGCTTTTCTACCTTCTTAGTGACGACCTTCTTGCAGGTGCACTTTTTAGCTGTGATTTTCATGTTTTGACTATTCCTTTTTGTTTTTGCCCTGCCAAAGTATATTATTAGCAGTTATCGCGTGTATAGTATCTCACTTTTTTTTGTAAAGTCAATGTTTTTTTTTTCACTTTTTGATATAATTCTCATCATGAAAGAGAATACTAAAGATAAAATATATACTTTTTTCACCGTTTTTGTAATTGCAATAATTTTGGTGGTAGGAATTATTAATTGGTGGCCTGTATTAAAGCGCCAATCTAGCCTAAAAGAGCGTAAAGCCGCTTTAGAAGCCGAAATCGAAGAGGTGAGAAAAGAGAACTTAGAAAAAAGCGAAAGTATAAAGCGTTTTAAAACTAAGAAGGAGCAGGTCGAAGCTGTCGCTCGTCAGGATCATAGAGTTTATCCTGGCGAAGTCGTCTTCGTATTTCCAGATAAGGATAAAAAATAAAGTTTATTAATGCTTATTAAGTTTTTGAGAGCTTTACTGGGCTTAGCGCTCTTACCGACGTGTTACGCGTTGGCGCGTTCGTTTTGTCTCGTTTTGCTTAACTCAAATGCGCCATTAGTCGAAGGCTCGTGCCTTTTAGCTGGTATTGTAGTATTTATAATATGTTGGTTTATATTTCCTCATCCTGTTAAGGCTTATGTATTTGGGCATGAATTAACCCATGTAATTTGGGGGCTTTTGTTCTTTGCTAAGCCTTCTAAGTTTAAGGTCGGCTCTAAAGGCGGGAGTGTTAATCTAACTAAAACTAATGTCCTTATAACCTTAGCTCCATACTTCTTCCCGTTTTATACCTTTCTTATTATTGCTATAGCATTGATAGTTGAGCTCTTCGTAGAGCCTCTACCGTTTATCCCTATTTGGTTGTTTATGATAGGTGCTACATGGGCGTTTCATATATTTTTCACATTCGAGACTCTTAGCCAATCTCAGCCCGATATAATTGTTTATGGTAAGATGTTCTCTTGGCCGTTTATTTTTATAGTTAACGCTATTTTTGTGCTTCTTTGGGTCGGGGTGGTAACATCAACATTAAGTTTTACGATTTCATCGATTTGCAGTTGCACATTTGACGCTTATAGATGGGTTTATTATAAAAGTATTGAGATAATCTCATTATTTATGCAATAGAAAGGACTTTATGCATTCTCAATTAATACCGGGACTACCGATTCAATCTTTTGGGCTTTGCGTGGCTATCGGCGTTATGCTCGCATGGATGGTCATTGAAAAGCTATATAAGCGCCCAGAAGCGTCGAACTTGGTTTTTGTACTCCTTATTTCAGGCTTGATTGGAGCGCGCTTAACTCATGTAATTCAGTTTTGGCATGAGGATGGCTTTGATAAAAATATAATGAGTGCATTTGAGATATGGAATGGGGGGCTAGTATTTTATGGTGGGCTTATAGCTGGAGCGTTAGCCTTTACGATATGGTGCTTTATAAAAAAGCCTGATGTACTTAATTTAGCCGACGTACTTTGTGTAGGTATTCCCTTGGCTCACGCGTTTGGGCGCTTAGGTTGCTTTTTCCATGGTTGCTGCTGGGGTAAGGTTTCTGATAGCGCTTTGGCGGTTACATTCCCCGCTAATTCTCCCGTCTGGTACGCTCACCGTTCGAGTGATTATGCCTTACGCTCTATACCGGTTCTCCCAACTCAGTTATTCGAGGCTACGGCGTTACTGATTCTTTTTGGCGTACTTCTTCTAATTTATAGAAAGTTCAAGGGATATACCGCCGCCATTTATATGATGGGATATTCGATCATTCGCTTTTTTATGGAGTTTTTACGCGACGATCCGCGCCCCGAGATGTATGGTCTTTCTAGCGCCCAAAATGTTTCGATTATCTTATTTATTCTTGGCATAGCCTTTTTTATCTGGTCATACGTAAGAAATGCAAAATCTACATCTAATAATAGGTGAGGACGATTTTCTCGTTACTCAAACAGCTAAGAAAATCCTCGGCGATGCCGAGGGCTTGGAGATTATCGATTCTAATCTTTCGACTAATGCCGAGCTCCAGCTTCGTGATATCGCGTTAGCCGACGAGAGTTTTTCGACCCCGCCGTTTTTAGATCCTTCTAAATCGACCTGGTGGAAGAATGTTAAGTTTTTACCCCAAGCTGGCGGTAAGTCTTGCGCTGAGGATGTAAAAGCCGCTTTAGAAAAACTCGCGGCGAAATTCGCCTCTTCCCCAATGCCCGATAATCAGAAGTTCGTAATAACTGCGACTAAGATGCTCGCGACTTCGGTATTCGCTAAAACTATGAAGACGGCCGGCGAAGTTATAGTATTTTCGTCGGGTAAGCCTTGGGAGCGCGCTAAGGAAGCGGTAGTAAGAGCGATAGATTTAGCGTCTAGTGAGGGATTAAAGTTCGAACCAGGCGCGGCGGAAGTATTCGTTTCGCGAGTTGGGCCTGATACGCGCTCAATCATGAATGAAATCGCGAAGATGCGCGATTATCTAGGTAATGATAAGGATACGATTTCAATTTCAGATATAGCTGAGATTACTTCCCAAGGCGCTGGCGTAGAGCCTGAGATCTGGTCTATAACTGACGCGCTAGGCTCTAGAGATGTCGCTAAGCTAGTCTCGGCGCTTACTCAGTTTGAGCGTGAGAATGGGTTCGCCGTTATGGTAGTAACGGTAGCCGAGAAGTTTATTCGCTCGCTTTTGGAGCTAAAGGACGCATCCGCTACCAATCGCTTAGATGACGCGACTTCTGGCATGGCGCCATTCGCCGTTAAAAAGAACATGGGCTTTGTATCTAAGTGGTCGCTGATGGAGCTGCGCTCAGCGCGTGCTCGATTAGTAGCACTAAGAGAGCGGGTAGTATCGTCTTCAGGCAGTGCTGATGTTCTAGTAATGACCGAATTAGTCCGCATTTGCCGCGCTCGAACAGGAGGTAGAAAATGAGTCACGAATTTCTTTCGTTAGAGAAAGCCGCCGAACATATCCAGATTGATGCTAACGAGCTAAAGCATGTCGCACAGCGCGGTGAAATTGATGCTACGGTAAGATCGGGAGAGTGGTTCTTCGAGCACTCTGCATTAGATGAGTGGGCTCAGCGTAATCTACTCGCCCAGAATGCCAAGAGTCTCGCCGCTAATAATCAGGCGTTTTCGGATAAGCGTCGCCGCGAGCGTAAAAGCGCTTTAAGTATAACCGATATCTTTCGTTTAGACGCTATAGATTTAGCTCTTAAGGCTAAGGCTAAAGCTGGGGTGATTCGCGATATGACTGATCTCGCCGATCGCACAGGGCTCGTTTATGATCCTACTACGCTTTTTAAGGAGCTTACTGCTCGCGAAGAAGTCGCGTCAACTGCAGTAGGCGCTGGCGCGGCGTTTCTTCACCCGCGCTATCATGATCCGTACTTTTTCGAAGAATCATTCGTAGCCTACGCGCGCAGTGAGCGAGAAGTTTTCTTCGGGGCGCCAGATGGCGCGCCAACGCGTCACTTCTTTCTTATCTGCTCGACAGATCATGATCAGCACTTGCATATTTTAGCTCGCCTCGCTGTATTAGCTCATGGTACTAATCTAATAGAGAGGCTAGACGAAGCTACTGAGGTAAATGAGGTAATTACTATTTTAAGAGAATGCGAAGCGGAGTACGTTAAATGAAGTATTACTTTTTTGATTTGGATGGAACATTAGCTGATACCGACGGTGATATCCGCGCATCATGGAAAGCCGCGTTAGCTGATTTAGGCGTTAGCTGCCCAACATTCGATAAGGATTTCGTCGCAGGTCCCCCATTAGAAGAAATGGCTAAAAAGCTTTTGCCTGATGTCTATACCGATGAGTTAGGCGCTAAGATACGTGAGCGATTTGGGTATCATTATGATAATGACGGCTTTCCCAATACATTTGAATATCCTGGTATACTAGATGCGGTTAAGGCGTTAAAGTCTTCTGGAGAAAGGGTTTTTATCGCGACTAATAAGCGTTATGCAGGAGCGAGCGCGATGGCGATTAAGTTCGGCTGGGATAAGGTTTTTGAAAAGCTCTATGCTGGCGATATGTACGATAGCGATCCTACGATAGGTCGAATGAATAAGACTCAGTTATTGGCGTTCGCAATGCGCGAAATAGGAGCGAACCCGAGCGAATGCATTATGGTAGGAGATACGATTAATGACTTTACAGCCGCTAAAGCTAATGGAATATTTAGTATTGGCGTAAAGTGGGGCTATGGTAGTGAAGACGATTTACAAAAAGCCGATAAAACAATTTCATCAGCAAAGGAATTACCTTAAATTCCCTATAACGCATAGAGAAAGGGATGTGTTAGGGGGTTAGCGTTATGATGGATGTATGTGAATTAACGCGGTTTGTTCCGAGTGAGAAGACGCTACGGCTTGTCATGGATATTGCCGGGGCGCTTGAGCGTTATCGCATAGTTATGGAAGGACCTTCGGGCGTTCGCCTTCGTAAACTTAATCACATCCGCACAATTCGCGGAACGACGGCGATTGAAGGTAATACCCTTAGCGAGGATGAAGTTACTGCGATTATTGCCGGTAAGCGAGTGGCGGGTTCTAAACGCGAGATCGACGAGATTAAAGGTGCTCATGCGGCGTATTCTAAGATTAGAGAGTTTAATCCCCTTAAGTCTTCGGTGCTTTTGAAAGCGCATGCGTTGATGACTAAAGGTCTCGTTGAGACTCCTGGTAAATGGCGCACGTGCAATGTCGGGGTTTTTAATGCGTGCGGCGAGGCGATGCATCATGCTCCGCCGTGGGATCATGTGCCGTTTTTAATGAAGGACCTTTTTAAATGGCTTAAAAGCTCTAAGGATGTTCCGCTTGTAAAGAGTTGTATATTTCATTTTGTTTTTGAGACGATTCATCCGTTTTCAGATGGTAACGGAAGAATAGGGCGCCTATGGCAGACGGTTATACTTGGAAAATGGAATGAACTTTTTTATGCCTTGCCGATTGAGAATATGGTGCTTACTCATCAACGTAAATATTATAAAACACTTAACGAGTCTCAGAAAAAAGGTGAGCCAAGCGCTTTTGTAGACTTTATGCTGGATATGATTTTAAGAACATTGAAGGCGAAAGGTGATTTAGAAGGTGGTAAGAAAAAGGTGGTAAGTAAAGGTGGTAAGAAAACCACTGAAAAACTTATTGAAATGATGCGGAAGAATCCGAAAGTCACATTAGCCGAAATGGTTGCGGAACTTGGAATTTCGAGGAGCGCCATTCAGAAGCATATCCTTCGCCTTAAGGACGCTCAACTAGTGCGGCGAATAGGGCCAGATAAAGGCGGAGAGTGGAGAGTAGTTTAGCGTTTTTGGGGAAGGTTCTTAGACAGGATTAACAGGATTTACTGGATTGTGAGTAGTTGGGAGATTAGTTCGAGTTGAGTTGGAGATTTTGTCAAAGTGCCACGGCGAGGTCCTGTCAAGATTTTTAGTCGAAGTCGAAGTGGAAGTTGAACAGTGGATGTTTAGATTTTTAGTAGTTAGTTGACGTCGAAGGTGAAGTGTAACAATGGATGTTTAAAATTTTTTATAAAATCTATCAATTCCTCTGTTCGACTCGGCCTCGCGGTCGCTCATATCCCCCGAGCGAAGCGAGTCGCCGAAGGCGATGCCCTGGCAGGGGTGCTTGGTCGCTTCCCTATGGGTCGCGACCACCCTCAAGGTTATACCCCGAACGAAGTGAGCCGCGAAGCGGGCTCTAGCGGGTTGCGGTTACTCGACT
>JAGBTH010000163.1 GCA_017631385.1 Kiritimatiellia bacterium | reverse complement strand
CTCGACGGTCCCGCTTCCGGACGCATGGCGATTACTGAGGCGATTACGAACCTCGCTGCCGCTGATGTCGGTGATATTGGCCAGATTCGTCTTTCGGCCAACTGGATGGCTCCTTGCGGCGATCCCGGCGAGGACGCGATTCTTTATGATACCGTTCAGGAAGTTGGCCTTAACTTCTGCCCGAAACTCGGCGTTTCGATTCCTGTCGGTAAGGACTCCTGCTCGATGCATACGACGTGGAAGGATTCGAACGGCGAAGACAAGAAGCAGGTCGCGCCTCTCTCGCTCGTAATTTCGAGCTTCGCGCCAGTAAATGATGTCCGTCTTACGCTTACGCCTGATTTGAAGCCGGGTGCGTCGAAACTCGTCTATGTCGATCTCGGTAATGGCGAATGCCCGCTCGGCGCGACAGCGCTCGCCCAGGTTTATACGCAGCTCGGCAATACCTACGCTGATTGCAACGCCGCTGATTTGAAGCGTTTCTTTAACGCGATGCAGAAGATTGTTCGTGAGAAGAAGGCTCTCGCGTATCACGATCGCTCTGACGGTGGCATTGTAGTAACGCTCGCTGAAATGGCGATTACTGGTGGCCGCGGCATTAAGGTTGAGCTTCCTGATGGAGATGTTCTCGGTCAGCTCTTTACGGAACAGCCTGGCGCCGTTCTTCAGGTAGCGGACGAGAATTTAAATGAAGTTCTTTCGATCTTTAAGTCCGCGCGTGTTCCCGCTGTTGTAATCGGCGAGGCTGACGATACGAGGGACTTTGAGGTTTCGGTCGGCTCGCGTCTCGCGATTAAGACCGATCTTACATATCTTCGCCGCGCTTGGAGCGAGACGACGTATCGTATGCAGGCTTTGCGCGACAATCCCGTCTGCGCGAAGGAAGAGTACGACAATGGTCTCGACGAGACGGATCCCGGTCTTAACTTTAAGTTGACCTATAATCCTGACGATAAGGCCTTTAAGGCTAAGGCGTCAATGAAGCCTAAGATGTGCATTCTTCGTGAGCAGGGCGTAAACGGCCATATCGAAATGGCTGCCGCGTTCTCTCTCGCTGGCTTTGACCGTCAGGACGTTCACATGAGCGACTTGATTTCCGGCAAGGTCGACCTCGCAGACTTCAAGGGTCTCGTTGCGTGCGGTGGCTTCTCTTACGGTGACGTTCTCGGCGCTGGCTCTGGCTGGGCGCGCTCGATCCTCTATAATGATCGCCTTAAAGCGATGTTCGCTAAGTTCTTCGCCCGTAAGGATACTTTCTCGCTCGGCGTTTGCAACGGCTGCCAGATGCTCTCTCAGCTTAAGGATATTATTCCTGGCGCAGAGGCTTGGCCGAAGTTCGTCCGCAACGTTTCCGAGCAGTTCGAAGCGCGTTACGCGACGATCGAGATTGAGCCTTCTCCGTCCATCTTCTTTAAGGGAATGGAAGGCTCGCGCCTCCCGATCGCCGTTGCTCACGGTGAAGGTCGCGTCTGGACCGATGGCTTTACGCCTGCTACATGCGCCGCTCACTATGTTGATGGTCGTGGCAATGCGACGGAGCGTTATCCCTATAATCCGAACGGTTCTATCGGTGGTCAGACGGCGTTTACGTCGGCCGACGGTCGTGCAACGATTATGATGCCTCACCCGGAGCGCGGCTTTAGAGCGTGCCAGTTAAGCTATAACCCAGACGTATTTAAGGAGAATGGTCCTTGGATGCGTATGTTCCAGAACGCTTACCGCTTCGCCACTGAAGGTAAATAAGTGCGCGTCGGTTTTGGATATGACTCACACCGTTTCGAGGAAGGGCGAAAGCTCTTCCTCGGCGGTATTGAGATACCGTACGAAAAGGGCCTAAAGGGCCATTCCGATGCTGATGTCCTCATCCATGCGATAATTGACGCGCTTTTAGGCGCGGCGGCGCTCGGTGATATAGGCTCTCACTTTCCTGATACCGATGAGAAGTGGCGCGGGGCAGATTCAACGAAACTCCTTGAAGCGGTAGTCGCTGAGGTTCGCGATGCTGGGTGGCGCATTGGGAATGTTGACGCGACTATTATCTGCGAAAGGCCTAAACTTTTACCTCATATCCCCGCGATTCGTAGCCGCTTAGCTGAAATACTTTTTCCTGATGAAGTCGACGGAGTTAGCCGTGTAAGCGTAAAAGGTAAGACTAATGAGAAGATGGATGATGTTGGCGCTGGAGAGGGTATAGAGGTTCATGCAATTACCTTATTAGACAATTTATAAAAGAAAGTGTGAAGATATGATTTGTGATACGATTCTTGATGCTGTAGGGCATACGCCATTAGTGCGACTTGCGCGAATGACAACGCCCGATATGGCTGAAGTTCTTGTAAAGTTTGAGGCGTTGAATGTTGGAGGCTCAATTAAAACACGCACCGCCCTTAATATGATTCGCGATGCTGAGGCGAAAGGGTTTTTAAAGCCTGATTCTATAATTGTTGAGCCGACCAGCGGCAATCAGGGTATTGGGCTTTCGCTTATTGGTGCAGTTAAAGGCTATAAGACGATAATTATTATGCCTGATTCTGTTAGCGAAGAGCGCCGTAAATTAGTTAGGCATTATGGAGCTGAGGTAATTTTAGTTCATGATGCGGGCAATATAGGCGATGCTATAGCCGAATGTGCGGCGATAGCCCAAAGAATGGCTAAAGAAAATCCTAAGGTATTCGTTCCTGAACAATTTTCTAATCCTGCTAATCCTGCGGCTCATCGTCATGGAACGGCGCTTGAAATTATGGAGCAGGCGGCTCGCCCTATACATGGATTCTGCTCAGGCGTTGGAACAGGTGGAACTTTAAGCGGTATAGGCGAAGTTTTAAAAGCTCAAAATCCGTCAATTGAAATTTGGGCTGTTGAGCCGAAAAACGCGGCGATTCTCGCTGGTGGAACAGTAGGTACTCACCTTCAAATGGGTATTGGAGATGGTCTTATACCTGATAATCTTAATACTCAGATATATTCTCACATTTGTGTAGTAACTGATGAAGAAGCTCTAGCCTGTGCGCGTGATTTAGCGCGTAAGGAAGGTTTATTAGCTGGTATTTCGGCGGGAACGAACGTATTCGCCGCGCTTAAATTAGCGAAGCGTTTAGGCCCTGGTAAGACTGTTGTAACGGTTCTTCCCGATACGGCTGAGAGATATTTCTCTACTCCTTTATTTGATATGGAGAAATGAGAATATTAGGTGTTGATACTTCATTACGATCAACTGGCTACGGAGTTGTAGATACAGCTGGTAGTCGATTTATAGCTGTAGAGTATGGTAACATTCCTAATGCCGCTAATTTACCGCATTCGCAATGTTTAAGGCGAATACACGAAAAAATCGCTGCGCTTATAGATGAGTTTAAGCCTGAAGTTCTTAGTGTAGAGAAGGTAATTTACGGTAAGAACGCTAATACGATGATGGTTTTGGGCGAAGCTCGAGGCGCGGTTATTGTAGCAGCAGCTGAGCGCGATGTGCCGATATATGAATATGAACCGCGGCGCGCTAAGATGTCGGTTTGTGGTAATGGTTTAGCTTCGAAGGAGCAAGTTCAGAGAATGGTTAAGACGCTTCTTAATTTGCCTCAGTTGCCCCAAAATGATGCGGCTGATGCTTTAGCTCTCGCTATTTGTCATTCAAACTCTAAGATGTTATTGAATCTTACTGCGAATAAACAGTTGTAAGATTTTAATCTCGAAGATGATAAAGAAAACTTTTTATGTTATAATACTTTAAAATAAATCATGGAGGCTAAAAATTATGGCAGCTATTTATGAGTATACGGGTGTAGTAGAGAAAATTCTTCCCGTACAGACATTTGCTAGTGGTTTTACGAAGCGCGATGTTGTTTTAACGGATGATGTTGGTCAAGGCGGTCAGTGGCCTAATCATATCGCATTTTCGTTTAAGAAAGATAATACGAAGCTTCTTGACTCTGTAAAAGAGGGGCAGCGCGCGAAAATTCGTTTTGCTATTGATGGTCGCGAATGGACTAATCCCCAAGGGCAGGTAAAGTATTTTACAGATTTGACTGGTCTTAAGCTTGAGGTTATTAATAACGATGGATCATCTACAGAACCTGTTCCAGTTCCTGCGGAGCCTGAGGACTTTGGTGATGTAGGTGATATTGATGATATGCCGTTTTAATGAATTGGCGTGAAGCGATAGCTAAAGTAAGCGTGTATCTGGACTCGAAAGGTGTTCCAGATGCTGGCGTCGCTTCTGAATTATTGGCTGCGCGATTGTTAAAATCTTCGCGCGGCTTTTTAAATTCATATTACGAAAAAGAGGTTCCTGAGCCATTTCAAGAAGCTATGCGCCGCGCTATGCGCCGACTAGTCTCTGGCGAGCCTCTGCAGTATGTTCTTGGGGAGTGGGATTTTCGCTCGTTGACGCTAAAATGCGACCCTCGCGCGCTTATTCCGCGCCCTGAGACTGAAGAATTAGTTACGCGCGTTCTAAAATGGCTTAAGAATAATCCTTCTTCTCAGCCGCGTTTTATTGTAGATGTTGGTACTGGAACTGGCGCGATAATACTTTCGCTCGCTACTGAATATAAAGCTCCAGCAGTTTTTTTAGGTACCGATATAAGTGAAGAGGCTATATCGCTAGCGAAGGAGAATGCGATTAAGTGTGGCTTACATAATAGTGTTAAATTAGCGGTAATGGATGGTCTAGATGATTTTGATGAGCCAGAGGTTGTTGATGTAATAGTATCTAACCCGCCTTATATCGAAAGTGCAATTTGCGAAACGCTTGATCCGCGAGTAAAAGATTTTGAACCGCGCTTGGCGCTTGATGGTGGTGAAAGCGGTCTAGAATTCTATGATCGTTATCTAGCTGACGCTCTTAATGTTCTTAAACCTGGTGGTGCTGTGTTTTTTGAGATAGGGGAGAATCAGGGTGAGGCTCTCAGAAAGTTAATGGAGGGTTATGGCTTTTCCAATGTCAGTATAGAGAAGGATTACGCTGGGCATGATAGATATGCTTCAGCAGTATTGAACTAACTGATTTATAAGCGTATTTATGGTATAATATCTAAGAAAGTAGAAATTTTAGAAAGGATGAACTTAATATGAAAATTTTAGTAACCGGTGGCGCTGGATTTATCGGTAGTCACACCGTTGTTGAGCTTTTAAATGCTGGTCATGAGGTTGTTGTTGTAGATAACCTTTGTAATAGCTCTAAGAAGTCGCTCGCTCGTGTTAAAAAGATTACTGGTAGGGACGTAACTTTTTACAAGATTGACATTCGCGACGAGAAGAAGCTCAATCAGATGCTTGATAAAGAAGCTCCGTTCCAGGCTACTATTCATTTTGCGGCGCTTAAGGCTGTTGGCGAGTCGACCAAGATTCCTCTTAAGTATTATAATAATAATCTCGGCGGAACATTTACACTTTTGAAGTGCCTCGCCGATCACAATTGTAAGAATATCGTATTCTCGAGCTCCGCGACAGTTTACGGTGATCCTGCGTCAGTACCGATTCGTGAAGACTTCCCGACGCCTGGCTGCACGAACGCTTATGGTTGGACTAAGCTTATGATGGAGCAGGTCTTTAAGGATGTTCAGAAGGCTGATCCTGAGTGGAATGTAATTCTTCTTCGTTACTTTAACCCGATTGGCGCTCATAAGTCTGGTCTTATCGGTGAAGATCCCGCTGGTATTCCCAATAACCTTCTTCCGTTTGTCGCTCAGGTTGCTATTGGTCGTCGCGAAGAACTTAGTGTTTTCGGTAATGACTATCCTACGCCCGACGGTACAGGTGTCAGAGACTATATTCACGTAGTTGACCTCGCTATCGGCCACTTAAAGGCTATCGAGAAGATTGAAAAAGAGCCTAAGCTCGGTCTTAAGATTTATAATCTTGGTACGGGTAACGGTTATTCAGTTCTCCAGATTGTTAAGGCGTTCGAAAAGGCTTCTAAGAAGCCAGTTCCTTATAAGATTTGCCCGCGTCGCCCTGGCGATATCGCTGAGTGCTGGGCTGATCCGTCTCTCGCCGCAACAGAGTTAGGCTGGAAGGCTGAACGCGGCATTGAAGAGATGTGTCAGGACGCTTGGCGTTGGCAGAAAAAGAACCCTTATGGGTTTAATAAGCCTAAAAAGGCTTAAGAGCCTTACGGCTAAAAGGGCGACGAATATAAAATGACGGCGCTTGATTACATACTTAACGGACTTGAAGCCGAGCTGCAGCTTGAACGCGAGCTCGGTGTCCGTTTAGTTGAATGTGATCGTAGTGTTCTTGAGCCTGTAGTTGTTTCGGAGCCTAAAGAGAGTATAAAGAGTTTAGCTGAGACTAAATTAAATTCTGTTAATAGTGCGCCTTACGCTAAAGATAATTCATCTTCTCAAGCGTTAGTAAAGCCTCCCGCTGTCGCCCCTGCACAACAGGAAACTCGCGCATCTAAAGAGTGTTTTGATTTTGTCTTTCTTCATGAACGACCCTTATCGCCTAAGGGCGCGGAGATGATTTCTAAAATTACAGCCGCTCTAAAAACGACGTCAGAGTTAGCGCCGGTAGTTTATTCAGAGCCTTTACCAGAGGCTAAAATATATGTAGTCTTGGGGGCGTTCGCGCTTAGAAGATGGTTCCCAGCTCTAAAGGGCGCTCCTGGGATGTGGATTAAAGATCAATCTGATCATGATATACTCGTAACATATTCGCCTGAATATATTCTTCGATTTGGGACTATTACACCGACAGTTGAAAAAATAAAAAAGGATATGTGGACATCTCTAAAAGCTGTCGCCCAAAGAGCTGCACAGAAAAAATAAAAGGATCTTAGTTATGCTTAATGAAAAATGTGAAATATTAGTTCATAATGAGCTTTCTGCGGGATATAGACTCTTGGTCGTTAAAGCGCCAGAAATGGCGAAGGAGCTAGTACCTGGTCAGTTCGTGCATGTTAAGGTTCCTGCACTTGAGAAGAGCGCTTTAAGAAGACCATTTTCTGTTTTTAATGCCGAGGATGGCAAGGTGTTTATCCTTTACAAGACGGTTGGCCGCGGAACATTGGCGCTTAATGCTGCTAAAGTAGGTGAGACTATTGAAGTTATCGGGCCTCTTGGTCATGGATTCCCCGTGAAATGTGATGGTGCCGCGTTATTAGTTGGCGGTGGATATGGTGTAGCTCCGCTTTATTTTCTCGCTAAGCGTCTTATCGCCTCTGGTTGGAAAGGTCGTTTAGCCGTATTCATCGGTGGGCGCACTAAAGATGATTTATTAGCTATTGATGAATTTAAGTCGTTAGGTGTTGAGCTTTATCTAGCTACGAACGATGGTAGCGAAGGTGTTAAGGGCTTAGTTACCGATCCTCTTGATGATGAGCTTATTAAAATCCGTGAAGCTGGTGGTAAATTCGAGCTTTTTGCTTGTGGTCCTGATCCTATGCTTAAGGCGGTTGCGCTTCGCGCGACTGGTACTGGCTCTAAGGGTTGGATTTCGATGGATCGTCACATGATCTGCGGCGTTGGCGCGTGCTATGCGTGTATCCAGAAGACAGTTCGCGGTAACTCGCGTTGTTGTATTGAAGGGCCAGTATTCGCGGCCGAAGATCTCGTATGGGAATGATTTTAAGCTCGAGAGTAAAGGGAGAAAAGTTATGATAGATACTAATGTTAATCTCGGCGGACTAAATATGGCAACTCCGCTTACTACAGCGAGCGGAACGTTCGGCTATGGTACTGAATATGTAGGAGCGGTTGATTATACGAAACTTGGTGCTATTACGGCTAAGGGTATTCGTGTTGATCCTTGGCCTGGTAATCCGATGCCGCGTCATTGTGAAGTTCCTGGCGGTCTTGTAAATGCTATTGGTCTACAAGGTACTGGTATTAAACATTTCTTAGATATTACTGTACCTTGGTATGCTGATTCAGTAGGCGAGGCTGTTGGCGGTAAAGCTCCACCTATGATTGTTAATATTTGGGGTGGGAGTGTTGACGAATACGCCGCGGTAGCGCGTCAGTTGGGCGAATACGCGTCAGCTAATCCAGATTCACCTATTGCAGCTCTTGAATGTAATGTAAGCTGTCCTAATGTTAAGGCGGGCGGTCACACCTTCGGTCAAGATCCAGTTGTTCTCAATGGTCTTGTAAATGCTGTGAGAAAAGAGACTAAACTTCCTCTCATTGTAAAACTCGCGCCGAATGTTCCTGATATTCGTCCTTATGTTAAGGCGTGCGAAGATGCTGGCGCAGATGCGCTCGCTTTAATTAATACAATACCTGCGATGGTAATCGATATTGAGAAAAGACGCCCTGTATTAGCTAATAAAACGGGCGGCTTATCTGGACGCGGCATTCATCCTGCTGCGGTTAAAGTAGTTTATGATGCTTATAGAGCTACTAAACTTCCTATTCTTGCGATGGGCGGCGTGTATGAAGCTAAGGACGCGATTGAGTTTATGTTAGCTGGCGCTACAGCTGTTGCGCTAGGTACGGCTCTTTTTACCGATCCTGATGTTGTCAGTAACGTATACGATGGTATGCTTTCATATTGTGAACGTCATGGCTTTAGCTCAATGTCAGAGTTGACTGGAGCCTTGGAGGGTTAAATGTCAAAATTGACTTTATATATCCTGCGCGAATTTTTAATTCCGCTATTTTATTGTCTCGTAGGATTTATAGGGATTTATGTCTTGTTCGAGCTTTTTGGGTCTTTCTCAAGGCTCTTAAGCTCGGATTTGTCATTTAAGGAATGTGTACTTTATTTCGGTGGTTATTTATCGCCATTTTTCCATTATCTCGCGTCAGCTGCGATGATGCTCGCTACATTGTATACGATGTGGAATTTTTGTCGTCATTCTGAACTTACGGCGATGCGAGCTAGTGGGATAAGCCTCTACGCTGTTGTAAAGCCTCTTCTTTTTGCAGGCGCACTTATGGGGGGAATTGTTGCGTGGGTAAGTGAGTCGTATATGCCGGAATATGCTCAGTGGGCTAAGAAGTTGAAGTCGGAGCGCTTTGGTTCTAAAAAGGCCGATCAGAGCGATGCGTTTTTATTCGCAAATACGAAAGATAATAGAACTTGGATGGTTACTGGAGGAGCGAATAGGGATTATACAGAGCTCCTAGGAGTCTCTGTTGATCAAGAAACTCCAGAAGGGTTAATGCATTACAATATTACGGCTGAAAAAGCGTCTTTTATGGACGGCGAATGGTGGTTCACTAATCCAAAAATTCAACATTATTCTAGAGGCAGCCAATGTGCGTCTCCTATCCCCGAGATTGACGCGCTAACACTTCGAGCGTTCCCGCAATTTTCCGAACGCCCTAAAGATATTTGTATGCAGCAGAGTAATCCGAAATATCTTTCAGTATCTGAAAAATTAAATCACGTTAAGATTAATCATAATTTGACGGATGACGCTAGACGAGAATTTAAATATGATGCGTGGTCTCAGGTGTTAGCGCCGCTGTCGTGTATTATCGTAATGTTATTTTCTATTCCAGCTGGAATTACATCAGGTCGTCAATCTGTATTTGAAGGGATACTTGGCTCAATAGGTATGTTTTTTGTATTTCATGGACTTTCAATAGCTTGTATGGTGCTCGTTAGATGTAATTTGATTTCACCGATTCCCGCGTCTTTTATACCAACGATTTTCTTTTTATTGATTGGTGTATTTTATTTTGGTAATTCATTGAAGAATACATTGCATTTAATGGTCTCATATCTAGTTCTATTTGCGCTTTATATTTTATCCGCGGCGCTTTTAGCTTCTAAATGTGGGTTAGGCGAGACTATTAGTCATCTTTTAGCGTTGATTCTTCCAGTAGCTGGAGGTATACTTTTAACATTAAGGCTTAATTCAAGAGCGTGAATAATGTTGAGATAATCTATGAAGATGGCGATATAGTTGTTGTAAATAAGCCATCTGGGATGATAGTTCATTCAGCTCCCGGGCATACCGAAGGTTCTCTCGCAGATTACCTAGCTGAAACGCGAAAAAGTATGTATGAATGTGGCAGTCGCGAAAGACCTGGCGTTGTTCATCGACTTGATATTGATACGAGCGGCGTAATGGTATTCGCTAAAACGCCGCGTGCCTATCGGGTATTGCGCGAAGAGTTTGAATCGCATACGGCAATACGTAAAACATATCTCGCTATTTTACATGGATCGCCTAAGACTAAAACTGGTCGAATAGAAAATACAATAGGTCGTAAGCCGTGGGATTCTAAGCGAATGGCTGTAGATGTTCCTGATGGTAAAAGGGCGGTAAGTGAGTGGACGGTATTGGCTAAAAAGTCTGGGATTTCACTTGTTGAGTTTGTAATTGAAACAGGGCGTACTCATCAGATTCGTGTTCACGCAGCTTATTTAGGTTGCCCAATAGTAGGTGATGAGCTTTATGGCGACGAGTTAAAGGATAGGCGCTTGCGCGTGAAGCCAAAGCGCACTTTACTTCACGCTGTTGAAATTT
Organism: Kiritimatiellia bacterium; assembly: GCA_017631385.1. Lineage (GTDB taxonomy): Bacteria > Verrucomicrobiota > Kiritimatiellia > RFP12 > UBA1067 > UBA1067. Next base: position 1,111 of record JAGBTH010000163.1, on the reverse strand, counting down.
CTTTTTCTCATCCGATTAATCGAGGAATAGTAACATTCTCAGCGCCTCCACCGGGTGATATTATATATTCGGTGTAAATTGATTAATCGCTGACTTCGCCGTAGTCGATTTATATATGTACTTTTAACCTTTAATATGATACCATTAATAAACATATTGTAAAATATTATATATCTATAGAACTTATGAAATCGCAATTGATACGAAATACTATTGTTTTTCTTTTTGTAACTATTATTAGCTCCTTCGCCATCGGTGCTAAAAATCCTATGGATGACGCCGCTAAATACTCATTTAGTCAAACCAAGGATAGCGATTCTATGCGGGTGTCCGTCAAGTTTAACGGTCCGGCGTCAGGTATAATGGAGCTTTATCCCGAATCGACTAATGATGTTATTTCGATTCATTTTTCGCCGCGCTCGCAGCATGATTATCATGTATGGGGTAAAAGAGAAAAGCAAGACGCTTACCATTACAACGGGCTTAGGTTAGATGTCAGGAGTAAACATAAAACTCGCTACATTGGTTTCTTTAATATTTGGTGGGGCTATGAGTTTGTTTATTGGTTCAGGCCTTTCTTCGATGCGAGTAAGGGTCTTTACGATCATAAGCAGGTTACCGCTTTTATGCCGAAATGGGAGAGGGACTGGCCGCTTTTTGAAAACCGGGAAATGGAATTTAAGTTTGAATACAATAAAGAGCGCAACAGGACGGAAGTTTGGCTCGATCGGAATTTCGCTGGAAGTATGAGTTATCGCGGCAAAATTAAAAAAATCAATCTTAAAATCCACAGTCTTCAGACAAAAAAAGACGAACCGGCTAAGCCGAATCCCACGGCGACTTGCGAAACGTATACCGCGAAAATCGCTTCTAATATGAAACTTCCCGCGCGCCGCGGTCATGTCAACGATCTCATGCGCGAGAACGCTAAAATCGTAATAGATCCGAAATTTAAAAAGACGCTCGGCGGCATGTTGGAGATTTGGCCCGCGGAATTGTCGTGCGATTCGGGTCTTCATATCCGCACGCAGCACGCGCGTTCGTTCGGTTCGGATCCCTACTATAATCGTACGCCTTGGCAGACGGGGCCGGAGTATATGCATTGGACCGT
>JAGBTH010000017.1 GCA_017631385.1 Kiritimatiellia bacterium | reverse complement strand
GTGCCTGCTGTCTGCGTAAGCGTTGAGCCGAACTTAAGCTCACCGTCGCTATTGACCTTACCTTCAACTGTCGCAGCACCCGTTACTTCCTTTGTCGTAAGAGTGCCATCAGCAGACTGCTTAAGAGTGCCATCGATCTTAGCAGTGGAAATATCGCCATTTACCTGCTCGACATCGCCCTTAATTTCATTCGCGGCGGAAAGAGCACCACCTTTCTGCGTAACATTGCCAGTTACCTTATCTGTAACCGTGATTTCGCCGCCATTCTGCTCAATATTACCAACTACCGCATTCGCAGAAAGCGTGCCAGCATTCTGTGTAACATCGCCAGTTACCGTATCATTAACCGTAACCGTACCACCATCCTGAACGACCGTAGCTACAACCGTAGCAGCATCAACTGTACCGGCATTGATGTCAAGCGTTCCAGCTTTAATCTCACCTGCAACATCAATGTTTGCACCTGTATTCGCTGTTACCGTCTTGTCTGTCGCATCAACCGAATTGGCGACAACCATACCAGAAACATCAGCTCCATCCTTGAGCGTCAACTTACCAGTAGCCGTAAGCTCACCAGCCGTCTGAGTAAGCTTACCGCCAATCTCGGCGTCAGCAGCTTTGACCGTACCTGCAATATTGGCAGTAGACGCGACCTTAAGATTGCCTTTAGCATCTATCGAGCCGCCATTCTGCTCAAGCGTCGAGCCGAACTTAAGTTCACCGTCGCCGTAGACCTTACCAGCAACTTCCGCTACACCCGTTACTTCCTTTGTCGTAAGAGTGCCATCAGCAGACTGCTTAAGCGCACCGTCAATCTTAGCAGTAGAAATATCGCCATTTACCTGCTCGACATCGCCCTTAATTTCATTCGCGGCGGTAAGAGTACCACCTTTCTGCGTAACATCGCCAGTTACCTTATCTGTAACCGTGATTTCGCCGCCATTCTGCTCAATATTACCAACAACCGCATCAGCGGAAAGCGTACCAGCATTCTGTGTGACTTCGCCAGTTACCGCATCAGCAACCGTAACCGTACCGCCATCCTGAACGACCGTAGCTGCAACGGTATTTGCTTCAACCGTACCAGCTTTTACGTCAAGCGTCCCTGCCTTAATTGTAGTCGAACCTACATACCCTTCATCTGAAAGCGTGATTTTCTTGCCAGAAGCGTCTATCTCCCCTGTTCCAAGAGACTTATTACCAACACCAACAAGACCTTTTCCTGAAACATTAACGTCTGATGTAAAAGTCAATTTATTGCCAGCCGCAACTTCACCACCAGAAATTAAAACACCATCACTAGCGGAAATTGTTCCATCTTTAAAACCTATAATAGTTGTTTCCGAGCCTGCAACCGAAACACTTCCGTTTTCTGATGAAATCGTCATAGTGCTTCCACTCGCGTTACTTTCACTAACTACATAGGCATTGTTATTAAACTGAACATCTCCATTACCCGTAATAGCGGCAATAGAAACCCCGTCCTTTGCCATAACTATTCCACCATCTACCAAAACCCCCTCATCTCCTGTACCGATAACATTAATATCACCAGAAGCTACTAACCTTGCATTACTATTTACCTTAACTGAGGAGCCTTTTACTGTCACATCAGTATCAGAAGTCGAACCCCATGCTACTGGAGTAGAATACGTAGTAGAATCCAATGTAACATCACCGGCTGTAACCATACCGTTCAGCTCAATATCTGATGCAGCCTCTAAATACACATCGCCTGCTGTAGCAGCAATATCTCCATCAACCGAAATTTTTCCTGCACTAAACGCACTAACCGACTTACCCTGAAGTAGCTTGCCAGAAGCTACAGACATTTGCTTAACGCCAATTACTGGCTCACTCCCCCCTGTAGGTTTAGATCCTGCAATATAAATATCACCTTCTGCTTTTACTGCGTCATTAATTACAACAGCACCTTTAGTAATAACTTCAATATCATTAGCGATAATATCTTCATCTCCTCCTAATGTACCGAAACTAATATCATCACCATCAATAAATTCCGCAATATCAACAACTATCTTACCATCAGCAACCTCATCAACGACCACTTTCGAACCTGCTACAACCTGCAAATCCTTAAACGATGCCCCGCTATTAATATCAACCCCATTGCCAACGAGAGAAACCGTTCCATTTGGATTAAGCGTAAAATCAGCCTTCTCAACAATTATTTTACCTAATGTATCTCCAAATTCTGGCGTTGGTATTGCGCTTGCACCATTTATCGCGTCTTCAATACCTTGTTGATTCGCTAATTTTGCTGCTACTGCAAACAACGAGCCTACATTAATTTGAGCTCCATCTATAAACGATATTCCATTTTGGTTAAATATCCACAAAGCCCCATTAGCATTAAGCGTACCTGCTATCTTTGAAGAATCAGTGCCTGAAACAACATTAAAGAACTGAGAGCCTGAAAAATTAAGAGACTGCCCATTTCCAATATTTAGGACGTGCCAATCAATCAACGCCGATCCACCAACTCCTGCAACAATATCCGCAGAGTTAAGATCTGAACTTGATGTAATCGTTCCTCCTACAATTTTATTGTATGAAGCGCCCCCATACCCGTTCTCTGGTTTAAGTACTGTTGTAGGTGATGCCGCGAATGTCGGGAATACACTTGTCGACACCAATCCCAAAACCATAAAACCAGAGACTAATCTCCGAGTTTTTTTGGATATACAAAAGTTTGAAAGAAGAGGAAACTGAACTATGCTAAACCTATTTTTCATAAAACCTCCATTTTCTTAAAACTGTGCAGCCACAGAGAGATATATTTCCATATTTTCATCATCAGCCCAATCAGTATTTCGAAGCGGAAATGCGATATCACATTTAACCTGAAAATACTTAGTAACCGAGAATCTAGCTCCTACACCCGCTGAATATATAAAGGCATTATCGTCATACCCACTCGGTAAATCATTAAACACTGTCCAACCATAATCAACAAATGCTAACAATTGCAAGCGATCAATCGGCTTTTTATTGTCTCGATCTGAGAATAAGGCCGAAATGGGATCAACAAGAATTGGAGTACGTAATTCAACTGTTCCATAAGTACCAAAGTCACCTAAATAACCGCGAGTACGGTAACCGCGCATACAATTATAGCCACCTAAAGATAATTTCTCAACAGGAATAAGGGTCTGCGTTGTGTACTGACCTTCTAACTTCAAGAACAACATCCATTGATGCAAATCCTTATCCGTAGCATCATCATAAATACCAAATAACGGCTGAAGACGAGCCAATTGCCAACGAGTTATCCAATAATGTTCTTCAGCTCCAGTCCAAAGTTCCCCTAAAGAATCACCAGATGTCATAAAGTTAAACACACCTTGAATGGTTGCGAAATTTCGTCCACCTAAGAAATCAGGTCTTTTACCCGTATAACTCAATGCCGCCGACATTGGCATAATAGATGTTGCACGATCTTGAAGCGAGAACCCCATAGCGGTATATTGATCTTCTATATTGCGCCATATTAGACCTACAGATGCAGCTAAAAGATGCCTATCAGTATCATACAAATTTTCTGAATGCTGTATACCGACGAAATATCCAGAACCCTCCAAACTCAATCTAGGAACTATGTCACTTACGTCCAAGTCTGAATAACCAGCATAAAATGTCGTATTACCCCCCAACCAATAATAATGAGGTATCATATATGATCCTGCAACGCTGATCATTTCGCCACCTAAACTCATTGATGGAGAAATAGTAAAGACATCGTCATATTTAAGCAGATTTAAATACTGCGCTGTTAATGTTGTCTGCCACTCCTCGATTTCATCCATGCCATAGTTATTAACCTCCCAAAGCATGTGAAATGGAATATCTTCATGTACCTTAAGATCGATATCGGCTATTCTTGTTGTATGCTCGAAATCCCCCTTGCCCTCAATAGGAGCACGTACGTCAATAAATGTATCTATAACAAGATCTGGATGCGAATTAGCATCAAAAAGCGCCGTTCTTAAAATATTATAGTTAAAAGCCTCCCCTTCGCTAAGATTCTTAAATTTACGATTTATTTGCTTCTTAGAGAACCAGGTTCCCTCTTCATTACCGTCAAAAGATATTTTTGTTTTTCCGAATCGTCCTTGATCGACCCAAACTGAAAAAGTCTTAGTAGACGCGTCATAATACCGCTTTCTAATAGGCTGAATACGAAATAAATAATAGCCTTCTTTAATAAAATTCTGTCGCACAATTCTTAATGCGGATTTAACATCCCCAACAGTTTTTTCACCGGACCCAAGATTTGAGAGAATCATTTCGGCAAGATTAAATTTCTCCGCAAAATCTACCGCCCCATAAAATTGAATTTTTTCGATAACACCAAGAACCTTAGCATCCTCAACAGTAGCAACACTTGACTTTGAAGAAGCCTTATCCTTCGATAATGAAGCATCAGTAACAGGCTTACCTTTTCCTTCTGGCTTAACAACCGAAAAGGCTCGAGCCTCTCCTTCTCTCATCACCCCTCCAACACCAGACATCGGTTCTATTCCGCCTTGCGCAATAGAGGAGATAACAAAAAGTACTATGCAAACGCTTGCATTAAGTTTTTTGCTCATCAAATCAATCATTTGTTCTGCACCCTTGTTAGCGGAGACAAAACAAAGCAGGCGTGCCTCCTTCACCCGTGCTCTCAACGGAGGCCGACCAAAGCCTTTGACGAAAACATGAGTGCAGAAAGACACGCCCAGCACAATATGTGTGCCATAGCGCGCCCCTCGCAGAACATGCTGTTCGTCATATAGAAATTGGTCGTTTCCGTTGAACAAGCAAGTTCGCGTGGTTACGCGTTCTTCCAAACCGCTTAGGGAGTGACGAGAGCCCATAAAGGTTCGCCGCAATCCTTCTACGATTCACCTACATATAATATCATATTTCCCCTTTGAGTGTCAAAACTGCAAATTGAAAAATTGCGAAAGCAAATTGGGCTATTCCTTAGTAAATGTAGGCTTTATAGGATTTTCTTGCAATGAAGTATTTTTATCATTACCAGAATTATCAGCCATTTGGCCGCTAGACCTATACATAATAACTACCGGAAAGCCAACTCCTACCGTACATTGATTCTGAGACTTGGCGCTAGGCGTATGATCAGAATAGCAACCGCTGGCCGAAGCGACGATCCCACCGCTTAACGCCGCGATAAGAGCGGGTTTAAGCGCACTCCAAAGAATCGAAAGTAGCTTTTTCCAATTAATTTTCATATATTTATTACTCCTCTTTTAGGTTTTATAATACAAATAAGGGGATGGTTATCCCATCCCCTGTTAATATTTTAACTTACTTACTCACCCGTAACGACCGTCGCGACCTTAGTAGCGAGCTGCAGCTCACCACCTTCTACGCCGCCGTGAGTACGGAATAAGAACGTAACTTCAGTATCATCAGCTACATCATCGAGTTCCGCCGGCCAAGGTAGAACAACGTGCGAATAATCACTCTCGGTAGGTGTAACGAAAGCTGTTTTAGTCTCATCACCCTCCTGCCACGAAAGCGTTATCATATCGCCAGCCTCTGCGCTAAACGCGAGGTTCTTACCAGTTACGATAATCTCCTTCGCCTTCATAATACGCCCATCAACAGGCGAGCCGTTGTACATAAGCGTATTAACCTTAACGACAATACCAGCTGAATCTACATTCACCCAGCTAAACTCGCTGACATCGCGCTTAAGCTCCTTAAGAGCGGTAATGCGAACGCGATAACCGTTTTTCGCGCTTAAGCGACGCGTTTCATCGCACGAACCCGTAAGCTCGCCATGAACTCTTAACCAATCGTTCAAGTTGACCGACTTACCGTCCTTACCGAGCTGCTGAACAGCTTCGATAAAGCCGTTAAGAGCGCCGCGCATATCGTGGAACTGCCCACGAACATAACCGGCGTTCAAAGCGTATTCAACGACCTGATCAGTCGTATATGTATCACGCTCTGCGATTTGAGGGCGATTCATAGGATCGCCTGTCTTAGGGTTACGACCCTGAACAACGCGATACTTTAATTTAGGTTTAGCTGTGGCCATAATGGCCTCCTTTCTTTTTTTCGTTTTATTTTAGTGCCGCCGACAGCACTCGCTATCGTCACGACACCTTTCTATATCCGCGATTAGCGTAAGAGATGTAAAATTTTTAATAACAAGATTTACCTAATTCGTTCCATATCTCAATAAAATGAGGAATCACTTTTCTTTTTAAATAATTGTCGAGCGTCGGTCGAGAGATCTTAAGTCGCTTAGCCGTATATTCCTTAGTTATATAAACATACATAAGAGGCTTTAACGCTATTCGCTCACGACGCGATAGATGCGAAAGAACTTCACGCACATCATTACAAAGTTGGCGTTTACGGATTACCTCAGGGGATTCTTCTAAATTGTCAATGTATGAACCATCGTCATCTTGCGAAATAACGGCATCTAAGGGTATCTCACCCATCGTAGTTTCCCCTTTTTTAATTTGCTTACTAAAAAGTCGAGCCGCCTCGCGCGCCGCTTCGATCTTCAACATCCCCTTTATAAAAGGAATTAAAGGCGATAATGCCGAGTTATGACGCTTCGCGGCTTTAACAGCCTTAATAAGGAGTTTACCTTCCAACTCTTCCATCCTATGTGGACACAAAGGCGTTTTAGCGCCCTTGCCAGCATTAATCGAAACTAACTTCGATATGTAATTTCTGATTTCTTTTAGCTGCGGCTCATTCATTTTGAATTCCTTTTTGAGGTGGTTATTGGATTAGTTTTCTACAATTAGGCTTTTGGTCAAAAGTGACCATTAGCCCACTATTCCAATCCGCAAAAAGTTCCGCGAATGTAAAGTCTAAAATAAAAAAATCAGTTAATTTTCGAAGCGAAAAATGACTCCATTTTTAGGGTCAAAAACGCTCAAAATTCTTAATACCCGATTAAACCCCTAAAAACCCCTCGTCACGAGCTCGAAGACAAGAGGTGCGCACCTCTCGGTCGAGAAGTGCGCACTTCTCGGGTAAAAGGTGCGCACTTCTCGTTTTTGAGCTCGTGAGGGTATAAAAAAAATGCGGCGCCTTTTTTAACCAAAAAGCACCGCATTTTTTCTCTTATTTTTTAGAGCAGAAAAAAAATATTTTTTTATTCAGTTTTCAATCTTAAAATTCGCTGATTAGAACTGCCGCGAAACTGCAGTGAAATATCTTTAAGCTCTTCAATAAAGGGACCGTCTACTAAAACATCAGTCATTGATAATATCTCGTCAGTTACATCAGTATGCCAACGCGACGAAGTATCTTTAAGCTCCTCTATCGTGCAGCCCGTATAAATCCAAAGCGTTTTAGAATTACCAAACTTTTCTCTAAACCGCCTAAGAAACGGTAATAACGCAACCTGATTAGACGGCTCCATAGGCTCACCGCCTAAAAGCGTAAGACCAGCTATATGCGATGGTGCGAGCGCGTCGAACAGTTCAGCTTCAATTTCGGGAGTAAAAATCGCGCCATAATTAAAATCTTGGGCTTCTTCGTTAAAACACCCCTTACAACGATGAGTACACCCAGAAACGAAGAGGGAGACTCTAACTCCCTCTCCATTCGCGATATCGCACTTACGTATCGAAGCGTAGTTCATTGCGGTTAGCTGTTAGTCGTTAGTGATTAGTCGTTAGTGGTTAGTGATTAAGAACCGGTAACTAACGACTAGCGACTAACGACTAATTTCTAATTAATCGACGTGGAGTACGCGCTCTTTAATTTCTTGGGTACGGCCCTGATTCCAGAACTGCGAACCGATATAGCCGCAAGTACGACGAGCTACATTAAGCTTAGACTCATCGGTATTGCCGCACTTAGGGCACTTCCAAATGAGTTTACCGCCAGCATCTCTAACGATCTCGATCTCACCGTCGAAACCGCACTCCTGGCAATAATCGCTCTTAGTATTAAGCTCAGCGTACATAATATTATCGTAAATATAGCGCATAATCGAAAGTACCGCCGGTAAGTTATCCTGCATATTCGGAACTTCGACATACGAAATCGCGCCGCCGGGCGAAAGCTGCTGGAACTTAGCCTCAGTCGAGAGCTTAGAGAAAGCGTCAATAGGCTCGGTAACATGGATATGATACGAATTAGTAATATAATTACGATCAGTTACACCCTTAACGATTCCGAAGCGCTGCTGAAGACACTTAGAGAAGCGATAAGTCGTCGACTCAATGGGCGTACCATAAAGCGAGTAATCAATATCCTCGGCCGCTTTCCACTTAGCCGTATACTCATTAAGCTTTTTCATAATCTCAAGACCGAGCTTCTCGCCTTCAGGTTCGGTAAGCTTTTTACCGTTAAGAGCGAACACACACTCCCAAAGGCCAGCATAGCCGAGAGAAATCGTTGAATAGCCACCATAAAGAAGCTTATCAATCGTCTCGCCCTTCTTAAGGCGAGCGAGCGCACCATACTGCCAAAGAATGGGAGCTGCGTCAGAAACAGTACCTCTAAGACGATCGTGACGACAACGAAGCGCCTTATGACAAAGCTCGCAACGCTCATCGAAAATACGCCAGAACTTATCCATATCGCCATGAGCCGACAACGCTACATCAACGAGGTTAATCGTAACTACGCCCTGATTAAAGCGACCATAGAACTTCGGCTTACCAGGCTTATAGTTAAGCGCATTCGAAACATTACCATAACCGCCTTCAGAGCGATCAGGCGTAAGGAACGAACGGCAACCCATACACGTATAGCAGTCACCATTACCAACCGTCTCGCCAGTCGAGAGCTTATACTCACGCATCTTCTTCTCGGAAATATAGTCTGGCACCATACGCTTAGCGGTACACTTAGCCGAAAGCTCAGTTAAATACCAATAAGGTGAATCTTCGGTAATATTCTGCTCTTCGAGAACATAAATGAGCTTAGGGAATGCAGGAGTTACATAAACGCCCTGTTCATTCTTAACGCCCTTAATACGCTCACGAAGAACCTCTTCGATAATTAAAGCGAGATCTTTACGCTCAACCTCATTCTGAGCCTCGCCAAGATACATAAATACCGTAACGAAAGGCGCCTGACCGTTAGTCGTCATAAGAGTAACGACCTGATACTGAATCGTCTGAACACCTTTTTGGATCTCTTTTCTAACGCGCTTTTCGACAACCTTGGCGAACATCTCATCGCTCATCTTAACACCTGTCTCTTCGCATTCCTCAGCGAGTTCCTTACGGATAGCCTGGCGAGAAATATCAACGAAAGGCGCGAGATGGGTTAAAGAGATGGACTGGCCGCCATACTGATTCGAAGCGACCTGAGCGATAATCTGGGTAGCGATATTACACGCTGTAGAGAAGCTCTTAGGCTTTTCGATCATCGTACCCGAAATTACCGTTCCATTCTGGAGCATATCCTCGAGGTTTACGAGGTCGCAGTTATGCATGTGCTGAGCATAATAATCCATATCATGAAAATGGATTATACCCTCCTTATGAGCCTGAACCACGTCAGAGGGTAAAAGTAAACGCGAAGCGACATCTTTAGAAACCTCGCCAGCCATATAATCGCGCTGAACGGAATTAATTCGAGGATTTTTATTAGAATTCTCCTGCTTAACATCTTCGTTATTGCACTCAATAAGCGACATAATCTGTTGGTCGGTAGTATTAGCCTGGCGCAAAAGATTCTGTTTATATCGATATGTAATATACTTCTTGGCGACCTCATGGGCGCCCATCTCCATAATCTTAGTCTCGACGACGTCCTGAATCTCTTCGACCGTCATAGCGCGATCGCGAGCCTCGCACACGCCAGCGACTTCTTCGGCAATAAGTTTAATACGCCCCTCAGAAAGCGCGTTCTTATAATCAACCGCCTGAGACGCCTTACGAATAGCATTCTCAATTTTAGTAATATCGAACGACTTTTCCTCGCCGCTACGCTTAATGATGTGCATCTCTTTCATTTTTAACTACTTTCTTTAAATTTTCTTAATATATTCTCGTTCTTAAGTTTAAAAAATACACTTTATTGAGCAAACTACTAGTATAATACACTAAATATTGTGTAAAATCAACCCCAAAAGTTAAAAAAGTTATCTACAGATTGTATACAATAAAATTAAATTTATACAATAAATAGTAGAGACAAGAACCCCCTAAAAAGTCTAACTTCTATCTTTTTGCAATTAATTATGGAATAAAAAGCGCTGCCCGTGCGAGGAGGGGTCACAAAAACTCCTTCACGGGCAGCGCAAAATGTTTTACTTTATTTTAAGTTTTAAGACTTACTCAAAAACAAGCTTGAATACGACGGCGTCAGAGCCAAGGTCAATATACTTGACCGTGGGCTTTACGCCGGTCTTGACGCTGAGAACGGTTTCGCCGCGCTTGACGACGACCGTAGAAGCGGCAGGATCCTCGGCATTAACCTCGGTTACCTCAATTACGATGTCAACGCTGGCGGCAGTACCATCGAAGGTAAGCGCGCCGTCGAAGCACTTAACAGCAGCGTTAAGAGCCTTAACAGCTTCATTACCCTTCAATTCTACTCCATTAACCTTAACATCGACGCTCGTCGCTACCGCAGCCTCAAGAGCCGCGAGAACATCAGAGGTGTACTCCTCGGTGATGTCAGCCTCGCCGTCCTTCTCAGGCATGGGAGCGGTCCAAGCATCAACGATTTCGTAGTAACCAGCATTCTCGGCACTCTCAGCGCCCTTCAAGCCCTCTGCGCACCAGTTGGTGCCAGCGCCTTCAGTAGCGCAATCGCTAGGATTGAACTGATAGAATGTACCGCCCTTAACGAGAATCGTACCCTTCGCTGTATCGTGGCTGTTGAGCGTCCAGTTAGGTGTCTGACACTTAAAGGTACCGCCGTTAATCTCAACAGCGCCGCCGTTCTTAACATAGATGAGGTCGAAGTGAGCGCCGTCAGGACCGTCATCCTGAGCACCCTCGTTCGTATAAGTGCCGCCGTTGATGATAACCTTACCACCATCAGCCCAGATAGCGATATTATAAGCGTTACCGCCAACACCATTGACCGTACCCTCACCGTTAAGCGTGAGCTCACCACCGGCCTTAACCCAGAATACACCGTTACCCTCGGTATCAGCCTGAGTTGTCGCGATTGTCTTGCCGTTCAAGTCGATCGTAACCTTCTTGGCGACCGTGAACGCGACATCCGTGGCAATATCCTTGAGAATCGTAATCGTATCGGCATCCTTCGCGAAGCCAATAGCATCTTCGAGGGTGTAGAAGCTGTGATAAGAATTCTGTCCCGCATAGGAGATCACAGCAACGGCCTCCGTGACATTATCGGTGGAGCCGTCGATAGTGATGGTGCCGTTCTCGGCGCCGTTGCGAGCCTTCACGGAGTCGGAGCCTTCAGTGACGTTCACGACAGTGTTCGTGGCGACGATGCTTGCGCCGACAGCTTCCTTGCCGAGGCAGAGCGCGGCATAAGACTCACCAGCGTTGGTGTTGTTGTCGTTGCAGTTGACCGTGGAGCCGTTGATCGTAACCTTGGCTCCGGCGGCAGCAACGTTGACCGTGCAAAGACCGTTGAGCGTGGAGTTGTTGATCGCGACAACCGCGTTCGCCGCGGAGCTGGCGATGTTGACCGTGTAGTTGTAGGCGGTAGCCGTAACATTCTCGATCGTGACATTCGTAGCGCCCTGGATGACGTTGATCGCGCGCTCGCCCGAAGCGCTGATCGTGAGATTCTTGATTGTGACGCCGTCAACACCCGAAACGTTGATCGCGCGAGCGGCGGTCGAGGTCAAGGTGCAGCCGTTGCCGTCGAGCGTGATCGCCTTGTTGATCACAAGGATCTCGCTGAGCTTGACATCCTGATAAAGCTTGACCGTATCACCAGCCTGAGCCGCCGCGATAGCAGCGTCGAGCGAATCGAACTTAGCTTCACCGATGGTAGCGACAAAGACCTGGACCAACCACTTACCATCAACATAGAATGCCTCAGCAGCATCGTTACCAACCTGAACCGTGAGGCTCTCAGGAGCAGTGAGCGTACCAGCGCCGGGAACTTCCGCCGCGTCAGAACCATTATTAATGATAACAGTACCAGAAACAGTCGCAGCCTCAGCGATCGTCATAGCGCCGCTATTGTCGATGTCGACAACTTCGCCAGCTGTGATATTCGCATTACCGCAGTTCCAGATACGACCAACCTTACCACCATTAACAGTCAACTTACCGTAAGTCGAGCCGTTATAGTAGAAGTTATAAACAGCTACGTCATCCTCGGCTACCGCGCCAGCTTCGATCGTGCCGCCCTCAACGGTAACAGTACCATAGTTACCAATAACGATGCCGCCGTCAGTCGCGATCTTACCGCCCGTAGCAGAATCGGTAATGGTGAGATTACCAGCCGTTCCGATATAAATCGCACCATAGCTGTCAGTGACAGTCTCGCTAAGCGTGCAACCATTAAGATCGAGCGTTACAGCCTTCTTAACAGTGAGCTTTTCAGCGAGCGTTGCATCGTTGAGGAGCTTAACCGTAGCGCCAGCCTCAGCCGCGGCGAACGCATCGCTAAGCGTAGCGTAAGGTACACCATCAACTTCAGCCGCGTAGACAGAGTAGCGGATTACAACAACGCCAGAGCCGCCGTTGCCGCCATAGGTAATCTCACGGCTGGTACCGCCGCCGCCACCGCCCTGGTTAGCGAGAGCCGAAGTACCCTGACCATAGCTCGTACGCTCACTTCTGTCACCGCCGTTACCAGCGCCAGAGCCACCAATACCGCCTAATGAACCCTGGGTAGAAGCACCGCCACCACCTGAACCATAGACAAGGCGAGCACCGGTAATATCAGAGGCTAAGCCTTCGCCGCCCTTACCGCCTGGCCAACCAGCAGCATTATTACCAGCGTCACCACCAGCTTCAGTAGCGCCGCCGCCACCACCAGCTGAGGGGAATCCATAAAAGTTTTCAGAGCAACCCTTACCACCCTTATTACCATAAGTAGTGCAATTGCGAAGAGCCGCATTATCAGCTACCTTACCCATTGTAGGATTCGTAGACTGAGCTGTCGTAATGCCGCCGCGAGAACCAGCGTTAGAACCGCCCTGTCCAGCCGTATTCATATTTGATGTTGCCATCGTAGAAGAATCTCTTTTAGTTGTACCACGATCGCGACCGCCGCCGTATGCTGTAACATAAGTAGTGCCACCGACAGAGAGAACAGAGTTACCACCCTTCTTGGAAGCACCATAGAATGTACCAGATTCACCATTAGCCTCACTGGTTCTCATCGTACCACCAGCGCCACCAGCACCAACTGTGACAGTTACTGCAGCATCCTTAGTTAAATCAACTTCGCCGGTTACAACACCGCCGCCACCGCCGCCAGCGCCGCCCGAAGCAGCATCGTCATGACAGTCAGCGCCGCCGCCACCGCCGCCACCGACAACGAGGAACTGAGCGCTCTTAAGGTTAGCGGGGACCGTCCAAGTAGCACTCTTAGTAAATACTACAGCGACCTCATCACCCTTCTCGCCAAGACCATAAACCTTATAACCTTCGGCGAAAGCTTCGGACTGATAAATCTTAAAGTTTACGATCCATTCTTTAGCAGCCCAGTTAGCAGTTTCTTCAACCCAATACTTAAGAGTATAAGAACCTGGTTCAGTAGGGAGAGTACCGCTAAAAGCCTGGGGAGCTGCGCCATTAGCCGAAAGTTCGGCCTGAAGAACGCCAAAACTCGTCTCGGGAGCAGTAAACTTAAGATTACCTGAAGAACCGAAATTCATAGGCCATGCCGTATGAGAGAGATAAGGCTCAACCTTCCAGTTATTAACTTCTTGAGTAATATTCCAAGTAAATTCTTTAGTCTTATTCGTATCGCCATCAGCCCATACGTAACCATCGTTGAGAGTTACGCGAACAGTCTGCTGACCGACATTAATGCGCTCGCCGAGCTCCTCGACCGTATAAGCGTATGTATTTTCAAGCCCCGAAACCAAAGCTTCGCCAGTATAAGGCTTATCAGAAACCTTAGAAAAAATATTAGCCTCAACATCAACTGCAATATCCTCATCAGAATATGCGAAGCGAAGAACTACGATACCAGAGCCGCCATTACCGCCTTTCTTCTTCCAGCTGCCGCCGCCGCCGCCACCGCCTTGGTTAGCGAGCGCGTCAGAACCAGCCTGACCAGCCTTGCCGAGACCTGCACCCTCAAGAAGCTCCAACCAACCATCTTCTAAATAAGTAGCGTCGCCACCATTCTTACCAATACCGCCGCCACCGCCAGCACCGTAGACTACGCGCTCGCCAGTAATATATGAAACATAACCAAAGCCACCAGTTCCACCACAGCTTGAACCGCCATAAGTCGGGTGACCAACACTCTCAGCGCCGCCGCCACCAGCACCTGGATAACCGGACGATGTCGAATAGGCGCCGCCGCCCTTATTAGCGCGCGCGACGATATCAGTAACAAGATTTTCAGCGCCTTCGCCGACAACCGTCACGGACTTAAGATTAGCAGCCGTTTTAGTTCCTCTAACACCAGAGTTAGAACCGCCATTAGCAACACCAGCGGAATTATATCCACCGTCGCCGCCACCGCCGTAAGCGGTAACATAAGTTACGTCACCGACCTTAAGAACGGAATTACCGCCATTGCCGCCCTTACCCGCACCAGTCGTAGCAGAAGTGGTAGCAGCACCACCGGCACCGCCCGCACCGACGGTGACATTAACGACCTGATCCGCCGCGAGATCCTTAATAAAACCGGTAACTACAGCGCCAGCGCCACCACCGGCACCACCCTGGCAATTCTTAGCCGTTGAGCTATAATAGTGACCGCCGCCGCCACCGCCGCCGCCGACGACGAGCATCTCAACATTCTTAAGATTTTTAGGAACCGTCCAATTAATTGCCGCCGCTGAATTCGTAAAGACAACTACCGCCTGATCGCCCAATTCACCTAATCCCGTAAGAATATAACCCGCACTTGGATCTAACGCCAACGCCGATGTAGACGGAGTTGGCTCTGGCTCCGGGGTAACTTCAGGAGTTGTCACCTCACCTTCTTCAGCCCATACTGCGCCAGCGCACAGTACCGCGAATAGTGACATAGTCACCTTTCGCAATTTTGATAGTACTCGTTTTATCATTACTGTCTCCTTTTTTTAGTTTTCAGTTTTTATGAATAAACGAAAGCCCACTATGGAGCACATCCCCATAATGGACTTGGGTTTAAATTGGAATAAGATTATAAGAGCGCCATAGAAGGCGCAGAGTATGTTGCTTAGAGCAGTGGGGGGGGGGGTACAAGAATCGCATCCGCAGTCGTTAGACACGGTTAAAACGCAATCCTTGAAGCAATCTGTAGACATCCCCTTCATCAGTCTATCCAGAGTATATAAAATTTTAGAATATATTGCAAGCAGTAATTTTAGCAAGAGATGTGTCACGAGAGAGGAGTGAGATTTTGTAAGCGTATATCACCATATTATTAAGCGAAGTGCAGAAGTTAAAAATTCCATATAAACCTCAATTTTAGCGGAGGTGGATTAGTAGCCCTCCATATTGTTGATAACTGTAGATAACTTTTCGCCCCTTTCCTCCAAAATATTTGATATACTTTCTCTCATCTCAGATGCGTCTGAGGGGGTGCAACACATCCTTCTTGCGAATCGCGCAGGCAACGGCCAATTATGCCACTTTAAGGCGGCCGACCAATTAAATAAATTCGCCGGAGCAGCAGTGTTAATTTACGACAATCAAACACATTGCCGCTTAGGTCGAATTATACCAAAACCCTTATCGACTTTCGCGGCTAACTTAACGAAAGGACGAGGGAAATGGAAAATATTATAACTTTATTTGACGCGGCAGTCACAGCCATAAAGGAGAGCCACGAGACGCTAAAAGCGAAGCTTACGCCTATTTTTATCGGCTACTCATCAAACATACTTCCGCCGCGCCCAGAACGCGCAAGCCGCATTCTCGACTGCGAGGCTAACGGCGCCCATAAACTCCTCGAAGATCTCGCCTCAGGCGCCAAAGCCCAACCCCGCGGCGAATTAGAAGCTGCTCCAGACGAATTATTAGCTAGCTGCAACAGCTTTCTTTTCTTTCTTCAAGATAACTTAAAATCACCTGATTGTGATACCGCGATTAATATGATTCTATCTACTATCGGAGAATTCACGAACCTAATCAAAGGCCTTTCAGGATGCGATCCCGACATTACAACTAAAGAATACCATAAGCGCATTAACAAATATATCCGCAAGCTCAAAGACCGCTTTCTCAACCTCGGCAACGCCATCATCAAATACGAATTCACCCTCTCTGAACGCGCAAAAGCCGCTCAAGAAATCTTAACTCAAAACACTACAAAACCTATCGAACCAAAGCTCATTTCACCACCATCCCGAAAGAAAGACGAACTAAGGCGCACTGCTGTTGCACTTATGAAGCGTGTTAAAAAAGATACCGCTTGCACCTGGTCAGAAGCCGAAGATACCGTCCAAAAAGCGATGTGGAAAGAGTTCGATAATTGCGGACTTCGTGTCTCTAAAAACAATTTTCATTCACTTAGATACAACAATAATTACATTGATGAGCCCGAAGCTGACGACGCGTTAATGAAAGAATATTCTCTACTCACAATCCATGAATCTCACAAAATTCTGACGGCGTAATTACTATTGCGCTTTGCGGATAATGCTTAATATTCCCAGTTACCAAATACGCCTCGCCAGCTAACGCCGTACAATAAAAAACCTTATCTTCGGGATCAATAAAATCTTCATCTGAATCTACAGGAAAAAGATATTCGCCAATTAGCTCAATATACGCGATAGCCGCGTCTACGTCATCGGGATTAAACTTAAATTTCGCTCGATGAAGAACGTCTTTATATTCATCAATAATCTCGTCACTTATTAGCGGAATAACTTCCCCCGCAAGAATGGATCGATAAATTCTCGCTGTAGGCGACAAAGGATTTTTAGTCAAAAAAGCCGAAACTAAAACATTCGTATCAACAACAACTCTGATACTCATAATTTCGGTCTTTCTTTACGCCTGGCGCTTACGCATCGCGCGGCGCTCCTTGCGAACCGCGGCAATTTCAGCATTAATCTCATCCATCGTCATTTCGCTCTCGCTACGCGATTGAACATCATTGCGAATGTTCTCAAACGCCCTCATTGCGCGCGATCTCGCCGCTGTACGCGCCTCATCTAAAGCAACATTCGGCGTATCATAAATCTCAAACGGAATCTTACGATTTCGCAGCGTAGCTTTCGCGAATACGACGAAAGCCGTCGACATTGTCATGCCGATATTTTCACAAAATTGACTAAAATCTCGCTTGAGACCTTCATCCATTCTAATGCTAAAAGCTGTTTGAGCCATAGCGCCACCTCCATTGTCAACTAAAACGATTACATTGTAGCACATATCGACTACATCGTCAATCATTGAACTTGTTAAAATTTTGTTAAAACTTTGTAAATGTTTTGACAAAAAATTACTTTTACTCTATTCGCGTCGTGGAGAGACAAAAGTCTCAAGAGCGACGCGAAATGACAAAAACTAATAAGACAACCAACAGTAAATCAATAACCCTCACCATCCGCGAGACGGTGCGCAAGTACGAGTCTTGGACGAGCGATGAGCGCGTCTTTAGAGGCGAAACCGAGCGCGTTTATACCGCAAAACTTAGGCGAAAGACAGTCATTAAGTGCGGCATTAAGATCGCCCTTTCCGAGGCCAAGGCGATGAAAGGAGCTCTCTAATGGATGCGGCACTTCCTGAACTCGCTGTTATCGGGAATCTCGTTTACGAGAGCTATGATGCCTCGCGCTTGGTCGACGCGATTGTGCGCGAAGACTTGCGCGAAGAACACTTCGCTGACGCGGCGTGTCGCGCGTCATTTAGCGCGATTATGCGTAACGAGAGCGCTGGGCGCGATAGGGTCGCGAATCTTCGCACCCTTTGCGCGGCGAGCGGCGTAGAATTCGCCGAGCGTGCTATCGCGGCAGTTGATGTAATTGAGCCTTACGCGATCGCTCGCATCGCGAAAGTCGCTGAAGAGGGTCGTAAGCGCCTCGTCGCGGAGGCGGTAAATGCCGCGCTTTTAAGCCGCGCTAATTACTCCGAGGCCTTCCTCCGCAATGAGCTTCACCGCATCGCTGAACTCTCCCAAAAACGCGGCGGACGCGACAGTTTAAGAACGCTCAATTTAGGTGAATTTTTAGCCGAAGCGCCTGCCGCGATTGACCCGATTATCGAGGGTTGTTTTGAATCGGGCGACAAGGTCGAACTCATCGCGCCATCGAAATGCCGAAAGAGTTTTTTCGCGATTGATCTCGCTTTGCACATCGCCGCGGGCAAAAACTTTTTAGCCTTAAAAGTGCCGCGCTCGCGCCGCGTTTTGTACATCAATCTTGAGATAAAATCCGATTGGATGAAGCGCCGCATAAATAACAGAATTAGAGGCTATAACCTCAATATTGACGAAATAGCCGATAACTTCTCAATCCTAAACTGCCGCGGCAACGGCGAAGTTTTAAGAGAGAATT
Source organism: Kiritimatiellia bacterium (assembly GCA_017631385.1). Lineage (GTDB taxonomy): Bacteria > Verrucomicrobiota > Kiritimatiellia > RFP12 > UBA1067 > UBA1067. The sequence continues at coordinate 485 of JAGBTH010000017.1, read as the reverse complement.
TAGCGCGTTTCGTTAAGGAGTCCAAGGTCGATTTCGTTGTCGTCGATCCACGCTATAAATTAATGCGCCCCGATGAGAACGAGAACTCGGGCGAAGGCCTCGTTGGAGTTCTGACTTTGCTCGATACCGTAGCCGAAATGAACGCCGCGGTTATGGTCGTCTCGCACGATGCTAAGGGCGACAATTCAGCGAAGGACATCCGCGACCGCGGAGCAGGTTCGAGCTGGGCTGCTCGTGATACCGACTGCCGCTTTACGCTAACGCCTGGGCGCGAAAATCCAGAGCGCGATATCGTACTCGCAGTTTTGCCGCGCAACTATCCGCCGCGCAAAGCGATTATGCTCCACCCTGACGATGAAAGATTCACATGGGACAATGAGATGGAAGAACCCATCTCCGTTGAGCGAGTCGTTTCAATTTTGCGAGATTGCGGAATACCGATGCTAAAGACTACGTTCATCACATACCTGACGAACAATCTTCAC
>JAGBTH010000162.1 GCA_017631385.1 Kiritimatiellia bacterium | reverse complement strand
TTCAAATGACGGATCGTGGGAGATAATCACATCAGCTGTAGAAAATTATCGACTTGGGGGAGGAGATGTATCCATAGTCTTAAATAGGAATGAGACTAATCTTGGTAATATGGGAAATTGGCTTAAATTGTGCGAGTTGTCCAAAGGTGAATTGTTAGTTAAAGCTGATGGTGATGACATTTCACTCCCCGAGCGCACCGAGAAAATCGTTCGTGCTTGGAAAAATGATAATTATCGAGCTAAGGTAATCTATCACGATGCAGAATTTATTTCACCATCAGGACGTTCTCTCGGACGGCTTAATCGAAAGCCAGGCGCGGTTATTGGCGCAGTAATGGCATTATCGCGCGAAACATATTCAAGGTTTGGAACAGTAGATAATGGGCGAATAGTTGATGATGAAGTATTCGCACGACGTGCTTTAATGATAGGTTCTCAGTTGGAGTTAGATGAATGCTTAGTCCGTTATCGTTTAGGTACAGGAGTTAGCAGCTCCCAATGGAATATTAGAAAAGTAGTTGGAGGCTGTTATTCCGGCTTAGTTACATCGCTTGAACAGTCAATGCGAGATTTAGAGTTTATTCGTCCCTCATTAGATGACGAAACTGCCGCGTTATGGCTACAGCGATTATCATACGAAACTTCCGAGGCTAAAAAGCGACGGGATCTTATTTTAGGTAAAACCTACCGAGAACGCAGATTAGCAGCGCGTAAGATAACCAATGTCCGTACATTGAGTATTTGGGGATTCTTTCGTTTCGCTTTTGCGTTGCCTCGACCTGTCGGAGGCAGTCTTCTATTTTGCTACGCACTCGTTCGCTATTTGACACGATTGGTGCGCGGAAGTTTTATAAAAGATAGATGAATGCCTACGAATGGTAGTAAGGCGCTTTAGTTCCATTTAAAAGCGAAATTATGGTACAATATAGACTATGAAACAGTGGACAGTAACATATCGTGAAAAGAGCGGTGTAAAAACTTCGGTTGTTATCGAAGCAGAGGACCGCGCTGGCGTATTCGCTGAATTAAAGCAGCGTGGTATCAACGCTATCTCTATTGCTGAGGGGGTAGTAAAGGCTCCGCGCAGGGCGAAGTCTAGCCTTGGCGGTGGCGTTACTTCTAAGAGCGTATGGGCTATTGTAGCGGCTATGGTTGTTGCCGCTATTGGCGTTGTGGTTTGGCTTTCGCTGTCGACAGATGATAAGGTGGAGATTGAAGAAGCGCCTAAGCCTAAGGCTGTAAAAACTCCAGCGCCTATGCCTGAGAAGCCTAAACCAGTTAAGGTCGAAAAGCCCGAAGAGCCTGCTCCTGTAAAGATTGATCCTAACGCACGTCCGACTAAGGTTGGAGAGACCGTAAATGGATATATTAAACTACCCAGCGGTCGCCTTCATAAGGTGCGCGGAGTTATCACTAATTCGGTAAGCGCCATTCAGACTAAAGGTAAATACGAGATTTTTGAGCACCATTGTGAGAATGAAATTGCGTGTCTTTTGACGATTCAGCCTGGTCAAGGTTTAGTCGGTACGCCGCGATATAATGGTAGATTTACGAAGGAGTTTTTAGAATCTCTTAAAAAGCCTATTGTAATTAATGACGATGACTCCGAAGAGGATAAGGAGTTAAAGCGCAATGTTAATCTCGCTAAACAGGAACTGAAAGCTGCCTATGACCGAGGCGAGGATATCGAGAAGATTATGCTTGATACACGCCGCGAATATCAGGACTTAGCGATGTATAAGCAAGAACTTCGTCAATTGATATATGAGTATAAGAAAACTGAGAATCCATCTGACCAAGATGTAGAGGATTACGTAACAGCTGCCAATAAACTGCTTGAAGCTAAAGGTATTGCGCCACTCAATATCGGACCTATTTCGCGCCGTAAATTAATGATGATGCGAGAAGAAGCGTTAAGAGATGGCGGTGAACAAAATAACTAATATTATTTAATAAGGATAAAATTATGAAAAAGTCGATTATTCTCTCAGTTATCGCGGTGCTCGCGATGAATGTACTCGCCCAAGGTGCGGTTGACGCTAAGAAAAAGCCGTTAACACCTGAAGAAAAATCCGCTCGTAAGGCGATGATGATGGAGCGTATGCTTAAACATACTGGCGGTCGAATCATTCGCCCTGGTACTAAGGCTGGTAAGGTAGTCTATGTAAACTGCCAAACTCGCGCTTCAAAGGAGTGGATCGCCGAGTCAGTCGCTTACTTCTCTGATGTTTCTAAGTTCACTATTGAGATTGAAGATGGTAAGTTCGACTTTAAAAAGCCCGAGATTCATGGTAATGCCTCGCTCTTTATTATTGACGACCCTGAAATGCCATCGTTCTTAGTCGCGCCAGAAGCGCGTTGGGCGATGGTTAATGTCTATCAGCTCGCTAAAGATGCTAAGCCCGCGTTCTTCCAGGCGCGTGTTAAAAAGCAGCTGACGCGTGGTTTCGCCGCGCTCTGCGGAGCGATGAATTCGGGCTATCCTAACGCGCTTACTGGCGGCGTTACCGATGTAAAGGAGCTCGATCGCTTTGTAGATGCTCGCCTTCCTGTTGATGTAATCTCGCGTTTCGCGTCTTATATGCAGCCTTTTGGTGTAACTCCAGCCGTTATTACGACTTATCGTAAGGCTTGCCAAGAAGGCTGGGCTCCCGCGCCAACTAACGATTACCAAAAGGCAATCGCCGAGGCTGTCGCGAAAGAGAAGACCGAAACTCTTAAAGGTCCCGCTAATCCTCGTAAGATTAAGTTCGACCCTAAGAAAGGCGAATAATTGAAATTTCTCTACGAGTATCGTACTAGCGAGAATAAGCGCATGGTTGGAGAGATGTCCGCTCCAACCAAGGACGCTGTCTTTCAAGCGCTAAGAGAAAAGGGTATTCGCCCTAGTAAGGTGTACGAGGCTCCTGGCTTTTTTAATAAGCTTTTGGGTAAATATAAGCGTTGGATCGTTATTGCGCTACTTTTAGCCGTAATCGCGGGTATGGTGGCGCGTGAGGTTTTAGTAGCCTCTTCTGATGGAGCTAACGCGGCAACTGATGGATCAGCCCAAGTGGTCGATGTCCAAGCTGCTCAAGAACAGCTTTATTCTGAGGGCGGTTTCGCTAGAGCGATAGATCGTCGCCAAATATGGGGCGATGAAGCGGTTATAGATATGGCCGCTAAATCTAATTGGAAGGTTATCTTTCCTAATCCAGCGGATAGACTTTTATCGCTTTTCGCTCAGCCCGGCCACATGATGCCTGTATTCCCTCGCTTACCAGCTACAATTAAGGCCGATTTCGAACGAGCGCTTAAAGAGCGTTTCGCGATAGCCGAAACTGACCTTGACGAATATAAGCAGATGAAGTGCATCGTTGAAGGTATGAAGGTAGAACTTCGCGAGTATCTCGCTGCTGGCGGTACGCTCGAAAGTTACCTCCGCCGCCTCGTAGCGCGTCAAAAAGAAGAGGCTGACTTTGTTAAGAAAGCCTCAGAGCGTTTAGGCGATCAGATTAAAAGCGGAGTTGATCCGTTCGAAGCGTGGCAGAATACGAATAAGTTATTGCGCGATCAAGGTTTAAAAACCATCGCGATGCCTCCTCAAGCTAACTAAATAGAGTGGGATTTTCCCACTCTTAATTGTAGGCGCTACGATAGCTAAAAACCGCGCGAAGGGTTAAAATGCATCGCGCGAGTCGAAAAAGCGTACCTGCTAAAAAATACTGAAAATTTTTTATACGCGTTTCACCCCTATTTTTATTGGCCGAAATGCCCATCCGCGTATAAGTTAGAAGTGGTTGACAAAATAGCCGAAGAATCGTATAATTTCGGTGAAATTGTAAACAATGAAAATACCTAAAGAAATAGCTGAAGTTCTCGCTAAACAAAAGGGAACAATTACATCTCAAGATATTAAAGCACTTGGGATTTCTCGCACTATGCTTGGAAGATACGTATCGGCAGGTTTGTTTGAACGCGTCGGAAGAGGGTTGTATACAAGTGTAGATTCATTGCCAGATGAGATTTTTGCGCTTTCAAAGCGGAATGAAAAGATGGTATTCTCCCATGCAACGGCGTTGTTCCTTCTTGGAAAGTCTGAGCGAACTCCATTCAATCATTATGTTACGGTTAAGTCAGGAGATACGCTACCTGTCTCCTTGCGTCAGGATTTAATCTGTTTTTATGTGAAAGATGAGTTGTTTGATTTAGGTCGAATGGATATTGCGACTCAATTTGGTAATATTGTACCTTGCTATAATATTGAGCGGACGATTTGCGATTTTATCAGAAATCGCCGTCGTATGGATGACGAGCTCTTCCTTTCGACGATAAAAGCGTACGCTACCGATAAATCGCGAAATCTTTCACGACTTGGCGAATACGCTCAACGCATGGGGATCGAAGAAAAGGTTAATAAAATTTTAGAGGTGATACTATGAGTTCTCAGCAAATGAGTTTTAAAGCGAGGATAAAACATATCGCAAATGAAGAGCAGATACCTGCGCAAGTGGTACTTCAGAATTTCATGTTTGAGCGTTTCTTCGCAAGGTTATCTAAGACGACTATCCGTGAGAACCTGATCGTTAAAGGTGGAACATTAATCTCTCAGTATTTAGGCTTGTCGAAAAGGTCGACGATGGATATCGACTTGACGATGGTAGGTGCGAAACTTTCTGAAGAGACGATAACGCAATACCTCAATATGGTGTTCACAGTTGATTTAGAAGACGATATTAGTTGGGACCTAAAATCAATTGCACCGATACGCCATGATGATATGTATGGCGGATTTAGAGTTAAGTTGATTGCTACATATAAGGGAATCGTTGTACCATTTTCGATAGATATATCGACTGGGGACGCGATAACGCCCGCGCCTCAAGATTTTATCTTCATGAGTCGTTTTACGCCTAACGGTAACTTTCGGATCAAGGCATATACAATCGAAACTGTCCTGGCTGAAAAAATTGAAGCGATACTTTCGCTTGGCGTTCTTTCAACGCGGCCACGTGACTACTATGATGCATATATGATTCTTTGTACTGTAAAGTATGATAATGCGAGATTATCGAGTGCATTACGGTCAACGGCGATTCATCGTGGTACGGAAGAAGTACTTGAAGGCTGGTCGGCTGGCCTGAGGTTGATCGAGGATTCAAATGCAATGCGTGAAAGATGGGAAAAATATTGCCGCGAATTCTTGTATGCTAAAGGAATACAGTTTGATGAAGTATGTGAAAAAATTCGTCAGGTATTGACGGCAGTTTTCTAACCATTCCCCGTTCCCAGTTCCCCATTCCCCGTTCCCCAAAAATTCCGCGCGAGGGGTAAAAATTGAGCGGTAGCGCGGCGTAAGGGCGGGAGGGGTTAAAAAAAGATAAAATTATTTTTAGGGGGTAAAAATGCGTTTAACCCCTTATTTTATTGGGCGAAATGAATATTCGCGGATTTGGGGCGAGAAAGGGCGTTTGACAAAGCGACAGAAAAAAGTTTATAATAATGCCAAATTCGTACTAGGAGTTTTAGTTGGACTTCGGGAGGTGCCCGGAGCAAATTTTAAACCTTAGAGCGGGTTTTAAAACAAAGGAAAACAAAAATGAAGAAACTTATGATTGCGGCATCTGTTGCGATTTGCGCGGCAGCGGGCTTTGCGTTGGAATCTGCAAATATCGTTGGGTATGCGTCTTCTGGACTCCAGAATGGTGCTACTATGGTTGTAGCTCAGTTTGTTAATGTTGGCGCTAATACTGAAATTCCTCTCCAGTCAATTATTGCGACAGGTGATGATGCTAGTGACAATGTTCAGATTCAGACTCTTGATGCAGCTGGGCGCACAGTTGATGCTTATGACTGGAACGATTGGGCTAATGATAAGCCTTGTTGGGTTGATGGAGAGTGGAATCCTATTGAAGGAATTACTATTGCTCCCGGTCAGGGTCTTTGGATAATGGGTTCTGCAGCCACTCAGGGTGTGCAAGCAGCTGGCCAAGTTGGGACATCTGATGTAACCGTTACACTTCGTTCTGGTGGTACAGCTACTGGTAATCCATTCCCAGTAAAGATTCCGCTTCAAGACATCATAGCAGAGGGTGATGAGGCCTCTGACAATGTTCAGATTCAGATACTTGACGTAGCTGGTCGTACCCTTGAGACATATGACTGGAACGATTGGGCTAACGATTCACCTTGCTGGGTAGACGGCGAATGGAATCCTATTTCTGGAGTCGATATTCTTCCAGGACAAGGTCTTTGGGTGATGGGATCTAATGGCAATCAGTCCATTCGCTTCCCCGCCCCCGAACTCTAATTTACAGCGTAGATGGCATAGGGTCATCTGCATAGTAAAAACAACAAAGGAAAAAAACAATGAAGAAAATCATGATAATGCTCGCCGTTGTTGCTGCTGCAGTAGTAGCTAACGCGGCATCATTCAACTGGCAGGCCGCTAATATTTACGGTTCTGACATGACGACTAAGTACTCTGGCTCAGTTGAGCTTTACGCAGTAATTGACGGTGTTGACACTCTCGTTAGCACCGCAACTGCCAACGCTGGAGCAATCCTTAAGGCTAATACTGGCTTTGAAAGTGATAAGTTCGCTGTTGGCGAATATTATGACTTCTACTTCGTCTTTGAAGATGCTGGCAAAACATTTACCTCCGCTATGAAGGCGGATGTGCTTGCTCAGTTATCCTCTACTGTTACCGTTAACTTTGGCAATATGCAGTCTCAGACGCAGAACGCTGCTAACTGGTCTTCGGCTGATGTCCCAGAGCCGACCTCTGGTCTCTTGCTTCTCCTCGGCGTTGCTGGTCTCGCCCTCCGTCGTAAGCAGAAGTAAATTAATAACGGTTATAACCGTATACGAAAACCGTCCTCTCATCGAGGGCGGTTTTTTTCTTTTTATATTCCTTTAAATTGTTGTTGGGTATGCGTCTTCTGCCCTTAAGGCTGGTGGTACGATGACAGCTGCTCAGTTCCTTACTGTTGGAGAAGAGGCGATTTCTCTTAGTGATATCACGCCTTTAGGTGACGGAGCTGCAGGAACTGTAGAAATCCAGACACTCGATTCTTATGGTTTTACCGATAAGAGCTATATGTATATCGACTATGCTGGTCCTGAGTACGATCAGGTCGGTTGGATCGACAACAATGCAGAAATTGGTGATTACTACGAACTCGTCACTGATGTAACCTTCCCTGCTGGTGCAGCTCTTTGGGTTTTCGGCGCTGATGGCCTTTCGATTCAGAGTGCTGGTCAAGTTAACACCTCAGATGTTACTGTAACTCTTAAAGCTGGTGCAACTGCTGTAGGCAACCCGTATCCTATGGCTGTAGCCCTTGCTGACATCCTCCCTCTTGGCGATGGAGCTGCAGGAACTGTAGAAATCCAGACGCTTGATGCTTATGGTTTCACAGATAAGAGCTATATGTACATCGACTACGCTGGTCCTGACTATGATCAGGTCGGTTGGATCGATAACAATGCAGAAATTGGTGATTACTACGAACTCGTCACCGATGTAACATTCCCTGCCGGTGCTGGCCTCTGGGTTTTCGGTGCTGAAGGTCTCTCAATCCGTTTCCCTGCTCCTGAGCTCTAATACAATTTCATGTGTGTTGCATGGTGTAACACGCTGAAAAACAAACAAAAAAAGGAAAACAAAAATGAAGAAAATCATGCTCGCGCTCGCAGTAGCAGTTCTCGCTGTTGCCGCTAATGCCGCGTCATTCAAATGGACAGCCGTCAACGTTTATGGCGCTGATGGTAACAAGTTCGCTGGCGAAGTTACGCTTATGGCGTATGCCGCTGGTGGTTCTGCTGCGGATGCAATCGTTGCTACAACGTTCACTCCTACCACAGCAGGAACTATTAACACTACATTCAGCAACGACAGCCTCGTAGGCGGTACTACTTACAACTTCTTCTTTACCGCCACCCAGACCGTCGATGGTAAAGATTATGTCTTCACCTCAGCTGAGAAGGCAATCGCTGCACAGGCTACATC
>JAGBTH010000016.1 GCA_017631385.1 Kiritimatiellia bacterium | reverse complement strand
TGCTTATGATGCGCACCAAGCTGGCGGCGGCGGCGGCGGCGGCGGTGTTATTACTGGCGTAATTAAGGAGTTTAGCGCTAACTCTACTGTTACGATTACAGTAGGTGCTGGTGGTGCGGCTGGCGATAGCGGTACGAATAATAGTGGTTATGGCGCTGGCTCTAGTGGCGCTGACTCTTCAATTGCTTTAGGTTCAATAACAATTGTAACTGCTAAGGGCGGAGGTAGAGATGCGGGTGCATCAAATAGCTCAAGTTATACTAATGGTAATGCTGGAGATGCTGGTGGTTCTGGCGGTGGAGGACGTTCTAATAAATCTGGTGGTACAGCCAATGCAGGCTCAGTAGATGCGACATACATATTAAGCTCTGAGAAATATGCTAATGCCGGAGGTGCTGGCTGTACCGTAGCTAATGGAAGTTATGGTTATGGTGCTGCTGGTGGCGGTGGCGGAGCTACTGAAGTAGGTGGTAATGGTACTAAAGTTGGTGATTATAAAGGCGGCGATGGCGGCGAAGGTCTTGCTTCTGATATTTCTGGCGCGCTTGTAGTATATGGCTCAGGCGGTGGCGGTAGTTCTACCTGGGGTAGTGCTGGCGTTGGCGGTACTGGTGCTGGTGATGGTGTTTATGCAGGAAAAGGTAAGAACGCACTCCCTAACCAAGGTGGCGGTGGCGGTGGCGGTTCTCGTACGGGAGATGGTGGTGCTGGCGGCTCGGGCATTGTAGTCTTGCGCTACAGATGTGTTATTGATATTGATGAAATTGAGGAGGTTTTAGCTGATCGTACTTATACTGGTGAAGAACAGACAATAGGAAATGGATCTACGTATACTGTATCTGGCACTGTAAGTGCGACTGATGCTGGCGAATATCATATTACGCTAACTCCTCGGGATGGATATCCTTGGTCTGATACAGAGACGAATGAACCTAGAAACTTTACGTGGAGGATCCTTCCGGCTTCGAATGAATGGATTTCTAGCGTGTCGATTAATACGAATTCTTGGACACTCAATGTTGACGTTGCTGCGGGTGTTATTACACCTCCAAAGGCTCAAGTCGGAGAAGCTAAAGCGATGATTTCGAAGGATGGTGCTCTAGAAAAAGAGTTCGATGGTAATACTAGTAAAATTTTTGAGCCAGGCGTATATGTCGTTACTTATTATCCCCCTGAAAGTACGGCTAATTTTACATCGGAAAACATGACGCCTCAGCATGTAACTTTTGAGGTTTTCATTAATGATATTATTCCTGAATATTTTATTAATATCTCAGAACCTCCGCATGTCGGATCTGATCGTAAGATCGTAATTCCTTACGAGGTGACTTGTGAAGCGGTTTCTGATAAGATGTTAAATCTTTATGCGTGTTATAGGATAGTGGGCGAGGGGCTTACTAAGACGAATCTTGTTAGTGCTATAAAAGGGATTAAAGGCATTGGGGAATATGAAATTACGGATCTTAAGCCTGGCGCAGAATATCAAATTTCGTTCTTTGGTGATATTGAAGGTACGATTCAATCCGTCGAACCTATTATAACTACCGTAGTTCCTTCGGCGGCTACGAATCTTACAGTATCTTCAGTAACATTCGTAAACGATCCAATGGAATTTCGTATTTCTGGCTCAGTAATTCCAGGACTTGGCACTACGGTTGTTAAAGTTTATTGGGCTCTTAATGACAGCTCTCAGTTAGAAGTTAATGCGCCGAAACAGTTCGTATATAGTATCGGTGATATCATTATGGGAGAGTCTGGTAAGCCAAATGTAGAGGTAGAGTTTGGTAAGCCAGTAGATTTTACAGCAGTTATTCCGTATACCTCTTTGTCCGATAAGCTTATTTGGAAGGTGAAGGTAGAAAATTCGTTAGAGACTGATACTTGGAAAGAACAGATATTTACTGGACCTATTACGGGGGAGGTTGAGAAGGTTCGAATGGATGCTGGCGCGATTATATATACATGGACTGGTGGCGGTACACCCGATGAGAATGGTCTGTATAAATGGGCTGATATTCGTAATTGGACTCCCAATGATACAACCAAAGAATGCTTGGGATACCCTGGAACAATTTCTGGGACCAAATATCAATCTAAGGCTATATTTACCAAGGATGCTAAAGTTGATCTTAATGGCTCTAAGATGTATATTGATGGTGCTATTCAGATGAGCGAGAGTATTTCGGTAGAAATCAGTAACGGTACGCTAGGATTCCAAAAAACGTCTGTGACCTTAGGTGCGGCGAATTCAATCTTAACTTTAAAGGCTGTAAAATTGCCTCTTTCTGCTTCGAAACCAACGGATAAGTATACAATTATACCAGCGGCTAGATCTACGGTTGTTATTGATGGTGATAATTTTATAGATTATACGGCGTATGGACATTTGAAATTTTCTCCAACAACAGTGAGTAAGTTCGCTATTAAGAATTTGGATAGCCGTACATATATAGCGGATTCTTCGGCGGTAGATGGTTCGGTTGTTGAGATTAGTAATTCGAAATGGGATTTTATTACTGGTAGCGGCGGTAGTACAAATAAAGGTATAGCTGATAAGGGTTTGGCTAAGAAAATAATTTTTAAAGATGGTGAGAATAGAAGGGCTATATTACGGTCACTATGGGCTTTTTCATCGGATGATGATTATTCTAAAATTAATCTTGATGGTCGAACATTGGATATTAAATTGAAGGTAGTCCCTAATTTTGATGACTATTTTGCGAATATTATGGTGAGTGAGTTGAGTCAAAATGCAAATTGTGCTATTAATATTGATGTAACTGATTATAAATATACTAAGCCTGTTAAAATATTAACACTTTTTTCTGGACTTCGCGATAAAGAATTAACGTATACTCTCAAAGTTACTGCGAACGGTGTTGATGTAACAGAGAGGGTTAATGCAAAATTGTACTGGGATGAATCGAAGTATAATCTTTATTTTAGTCAATCACCAGGTGGTACACGTATTATAGTACGTTAAGAGGGGGTTGGGGTATAGAATGAATAAGATAGAGATGGGAGATATGTTCATGAAAAAGTTAATTTTAGTAATGTTTATGATATCTATGGGCCTTATTGTAAGGGCTGAAGGTGGCGCTGATACTTCGTTTGAAGAGTTAGCGATTGGCGAATTGCCGATTGCTACAGATCCATATTGGAGTACAAATGGTGTTGAAGGTAGTATATTTGAAGTTTTCGATGTTACGGCAACTAATGGGTTCGAAAGTTATGAAGCCGTAAGTCATCCCGAAAAATATGCTTCACTTGCTTCTAATACTAAGGCCTTATCTATAAATACGGTCGATCCTATTTTTCGTAAAGTTGATTCGACTGAAGTTGATGCTAGCGGTAAGCCCGCTATATCACTTAAGGAGTCGCCATTATATTTCGATTCTATCGTTCAATTTGAGACTGATTATGTATCGCCTGAGGTTGGCTGGCGAAGCGATATTCAAGAATATACCGATAAGATTATTGTGTGGCTTTATGCTTCACCGAGTAATGTATGCGTAGAAGCGCCAGGGTTATTCGGCGAAACTACGCCATTTACGAATATCGTTATTACGGCTGGTAAGTATTTGAATCCTGGCTATAATAATATGGTTAGCCCTACTAATTATCTAACTAATATTGAGGTTAAGCCTAATGAATGGCATCGCTTAACCATTAAAGCGATTAATAATATCGCGAAAGCTGGCGAGCAACATACGCCGGGGTTCGAAATTTGGCTGGATCAAGAAAAGGTAGAGGCGACATTAGATTATGTTAATAGGGATCCTAGTAATATGATAACTACGTTCCCAAGTATGGCTACTAGAGATTTTACGGGCAATAATAAAATAACCGGGGTAGCGTTCGATGGTGTAGGTGCGGTAGATGATATTGTATTTACGACAGCTCCTACGTTAGAAGATATAGAGACGTATGCAATAACAACATCAGGCGAAAACGCTACGATAGATTTATTTGAAGACGAGGGTGCGAACATTAATATAGATAAAGAGGCGATTAATGTTAATATTTATGAGCCTTTTGTCGTAGTTTTCCCAGATTATGGGTATGAATTAGTGAGTGCTAATTTTAATGGGGATAGTGTGCAGCCTTGTCAAATAGGAGAGGATTATTATATTTTCAAAGTTACTGTACCTAATAGTAGTGGTAAGGTGGCTAAAGGGGCGACATTTGGATTTACTGTTGAGATGCAGAAAAAGAAAGCTGGCGCGCCAATGATTAATGGAGCACTCGCAGAGAGTCCAGAAGCATTTATAGAAAATGCTAATAGCGGCGTTACGATTGAAATACCTGAAGGCTGGACGCTCAATGGGAATACGTTAATCGATAGTAATGGCGATAAATACGCTACATTCGCCCCTTACTATGATGTAAGCTTAGTAGACGGTATTATAGAATTGGCGCTAAATGATACTGTAAGGCCAGTAATAGGCGAGACAGCGTCAGGTAAGGGAGATGCTATAATAGTAACTGATACTGCCGTTATAGTAGGTGTTACTAATGCGCGAGCTGGGTTATATTATGGCGTTCAGGCGTATAGTGAGCCCGCGGCAACGGCAGCTGATAAGCTAGGCGATGCTTCGGGGTGGATTAAGGCCGAAGGAGAGACGGTAAACGTTACGACCGATAAGCCTAAAGACAGCAATGGGGAGTATATTGATCCTGCGTTCTTTAGGGCTGTTGTAACGGATGTCGAACCTACTCCATAAGTTAGAAATTTTACGGATAGGAAATTGGTAGATAAAATGTCCGTCGTTAAAAGCGACGGACATTTTATCTATAATAGGATGATGAAATGTAACAAAAAAGATATATAAAATGATATAATATTGTTGTGTTGGAGAGATATAAGAATAAAATTAAAAACTATGAGATGAGTTATTCGAGAGAGAGTCTCATTGAGCGGCAGCTTTTCTCTGATGAAAGTTTCAGTCAGGGATTATACGATTATGGGCTGCCAGAATATTTGAAGCATGATTTAGTGGTTTATTTAAAAGGTAAGGAAGAAGGCTCTCAACTTTTGGATTGTTTATGGGGTGAGTTGTATAGTTCGATAAATATTGCTGAAATTAATGATAGAGTAATTACGCATGATCAAGCACAATATCTAAGAAATAAATATTTGTGGGGAGTCGAAGTATGACAAGTATTATCGATTTTTCGAATTGTGTTCAGTTATCAGGGCGGGCCTATAATGGGGCTAATGGAAAGAAAATTGCGATATCGTTTGATAACGCGGTTTGGATGTTGAAGTTTCCGCCATCTGCAGCTCGCCAACCTAATGAGCTTTCATATTCTAATAGTTGTATTAGTGAGCACATTGCCAGTACGATTGCAAATATGCTGGGTGTTAGAGCGCATGAAACACGTTTAGGTGTTTTTTCAAGAAATGCAAAAACGCGAATGGTTTGTGCTTGCCGTGATTTTACTGAAGGCGGAAAGACCTTTTATGATTTTTGTTCAGTCAAGAATACTGTTATAGATTCTGATACTAATGGAACAGGGACTGATTTAGATGATGTATTGGATACGATAGATCGCCAGAATTTTGTAGATCCTATTGATCTTAGAAACAGTTTTTGGGATATGTTTGTTGTTGATGCGTTATTAGGGAATTTTGATAGGCATAATGGTAATTGGGGGTTTCTTGTTGATTTGATGACACATAAGGCTGAAATGGCTCCTTTGTTTGATTTTGGAAGTTGCTTACTCCCTCAAGCCGATGAGAATGTGATGAAAAGGGTATTAACCGATGAGAAGGAATTGGAGGCGAGGATTTATCTATTCCCTCAATCAGCATTGAAGAAAAATGGGGTTAAGATATCATACGTTGATTTTATAAGAGAGAATCGAAATGGGTGCCTTTCTCGATCTGTAGAAAAGATTATCCCAAGGATAGACATAGATGCTATTAACTCTTTCATTGATACAGTCCCGTTATTAACAGATATTCAGCGTGAATTTTATAAATACTATATTGAAGCACGATTTAAGACGTTGTTTTAAAGTAGAGGATTGTACAAAATTCCTACGTCAAATTCCTATGTCAAATTCCTATTGACGAGATTCAGTTTAATATGATAATATGGCTGAGATACATGTATAAGAAGGGTTTTATCTCGATGTAAATTGAGGTAAGAATTGTCGTACGATAGAATGTAGATAAGTTGTAAAATGCCCGTAAATAAAGGCTAAATAAGAGGTAGATGCCGTGAAAATACGATACGTCAGCATCGCCAAAATGATAGCCGCGCTCGCCGCGGCTATAGTGCCGCTTTTTGCTCGCGCGGCCTCCGGAGAGCTCGCACGGATTGCGAACGCTCCTAAAAAAGGTGGTGTTTATTTATATACCAATACGGTAGAATCGATTGAATTACCGGCTGTTAAGGCTGACATTTTAGTTGTCGGCGGTGGTGGTGCTGGTGCGAATCCAGGCGCCGCTAGTGCTCTCCAGGGCGGCGCTGGTGGTGGCGGCGCTGGCGGTATGATCGAAACTAATGCTTATTTCGCATCTGGAACATATAAAATTGTTGTTGGTTCTGGCGGTATTTCGCCCGCGACCCAAGGCGTAGGCGGTAATGGCGAGCCCTCTAAGATTTTATTTAATGGTGCTACTAAGTACGAGGCCTTTGGCGGTGGCGGAGGCGGCTTCTTAGGCGTTGGAGCTAATGGTGGTTCTGGCGGTGGCGGCTCTAAAGCTGATGGTGGCTCAGGGGAGCTTGGACAAGGCTTTTCGGGCGGTAAGGCAAGTTACAATCGCGCTGGCGGCGGCGGCGGCGGTGCTGGCGGCGGCGGTGGCGCTACTCCGGCGATTGGTGTAGGCGGCGTAGGCGGTTTAGGTAAGGTGTCTACGATTACAGGAGCTAAGCTTTATTATGCTGCTGGCGGTGGTGGCGGCTCGCGAGATGGTAAGAATACTGCATTTGGCGGTAGTGGCGTAGGCGGTAATGGCGGATCAGCGGTCGCTAAGGCTACAGACGGATGGAGTAATAGTGGCTCTGGCGGCGGCGGTGGTAGCCTTAATACTAAGGGTGGTAATGGCGGTAGCGGCATTGTCGTTATTAAGATTATTGATTTTCTGCCTGAGAGACCTAATATCGCATATTCGGCAAACTATAATGGCGAAAACCAGGTTGTCTATCCAGGCTCTAACGGCGTAATTATTAAGAAGGACGGCGCTATAGTTAACGAAATCGCCGTAAAAGACGTAGGAATTTATAATTATACCGTAACTCTTAAAGAGGGTTATGTATGGGCTGATCTTACGACGGATGTTGAAGTCGCGGTAACAGTTACTGTAAATAAGGCCGTAGAAACGGTTACAGTTGAATCCATTAAGATTGAGCCATGGCAGATAGGGCAGACTCCTAGTAAGTCAATTGTTAAAACTAAGCCTTTTCAAGTTAATTCGAGCGATTATGTAGTAAAATATTCGTCTGATAAGGTCGTATGGTCTGAGACCGCACCTACCGAACCTGGTGAATATTATGTAACAATTGAGTTTAAAACTGATAGTTATACGGTTAATGAGCATATTCCGGTTATTGGCGTTACGTTATCGGCATTCGACGAGGTTAATAAGGCTTATTTAGACTCTCTCGGATATCGCTCTAAGATGATTATTACCGAGGATATTGCGACGCCTCTAACCAATTATGCTGTCCTCGTTAAAATTAATGAGAATGATTTTAGAGGCTTTAAGTATAAATACGCTAATCCCGATGGTTCTGATATTAGATTTTTAGATGCTGATGGCAATTTACTTAAGAGTAGAGTACGCCTTTGGAATGCCTCAGGCGAGAGCCAAATTTGGGTAAAAATACCTGAATATAAGAAAGATGCTGTAATTTTTATGTGCTGGGGTGAGCTCGTTGGTAAAACGCCTCCGAGTTTAGGTAGCCCGAGTTCTTTCCCTATCGAAAATAGATGGGAAGAAGCTAAATTTGAATTTTCCCCTGTAGAGGTAATCCCGGGCGTATGTTTTAAGAATCGCTGGGTTACGGAGCCAACTATTACAAAGATAGAGTGGGATTATGGTGGAGAGGCTGCTACAGCTACTACCGGCGAGGCGGCATACGGTGAAGCGTATTATACATTCGTTTCGAGAGAAGTTATTACGAATACTGTTCCTAGCGAAGTAGGTTATTATGTATTTCGATCACAAGTTGACGCGTTGGAAGCTGTTAAGGGCGGATCATTCGGTTATGAGTCGTTGGTGAGCTTTGAGAAAAATGTAGTTATACGTGGTGTATCCACGAACGGTGCATTAGGCGGCGAAGGCGCGGACGTAACGCTATTAGGGCGCGTACTCTTAGCTAACGATTGGGGGTATGGAGTTGGCGCTGTTAGAGGTCAGAATTATTTTCGTACGAATGCTGTAGTAGGTTCGTATTGGATTCACGGTTCTGACGCTGGTTTTATTTTGCCGTATTTAAGTCGATCTACCGAAAGCCGCCTTATGTCGGTTGAACCGATAGCTGAGCTTTGTGGCGAGACTAATATTTGGCATTTGTCGAATGTTCGTATTGGTAATCTTTACGAAGAAGATGGAACATTGCAGGATATTCGCAATTATCTACCATCTTCACCAGATGCGCTACCTAATAATGGGCTAACTAATTCTGTTCATTTAGCGTTGGGTAATTCAACGGATGCGGCGATTTACTCGCCTATGTACACGAACGGTATTGGAACGATATATTTCGACGCGGTTAACTCGGTCGTATCGGAGGATGGTACGGGTAAGGGTTATACGCTCGTTGTTGAAGTATGTACTAATTTTGTAAATGATGTGGTAAGCACTGTAGATGGTGATACAGTGGTTGATGGAGATGATGAGACTGAGAATGATGGGGAGGCTGATGTGGAGGCTAGCACCGAGCCTCAGTGGACACCCGTAAAGATGCAGGCTTTAAAGAAGGATGGTACGTCTAATTTCGAAAAGCCTTTCGAAACCGAAAGGTTAACATTAAATATCAAGAACGGTGGAACTATAGAGAATTTCTATCGTGTGTATGCGGACCTTGATTATAGGGGTCCTATTCGCTTTAGGATTAGACGCGATGAAGTTTTAGAAAATACCGACGAGGATAAGATCTTTATTCTAGTAGATAATATTATCGCGTCAGAGCCTTCGGTAAAAATTGATTTAGAGTCGTATGGTAAATACGATGAGAGCAAGTCCAGTAAAGAGAATCTTGGCTTCGTTGGGGCGTTCGATGTTAAATTCCCAACAATGAATATTCCGTTTTATGGTCGTGGTAAAGTTACGACTACGCTAGAGGGAGAGGCTAAAAATCAGCTTTTAAACTATATTACATCGTCGATGATTTATTATCGCTGGCGCTACTTAGAGCAAGCTGAGAGTGAATGGCGTGGCATCGTTCTAAATCATAGAAATGGCTTTAAGGCGGTAGAGCCGTTTAATCTACCTAAGAATATGCCAGGCGATGTTGAGTATTATTATGTATCATCGCTTAATGCCCCGTATTATGAATATGTTGATTATACTGGGCTTAATTTAGGTCTTGGTGGATATTATAGCGAGAATACCCCCGTAATTACGAATCGTCTAGACTCTCAGGTTAAGCTTGTAAGTGGGGGGACTAACTGGTTCGTTCGTCTTCGCGAGGCTAAGAGTGATTTCGAGAAGATTAATTTAATCGTAACTGAGACTATTGAAGATCCAAATGGCTGGGATGATACGGAGTATACGACTAATTCGCTTTCTATGCAGTTAGTTGGTAATGGGATTTGGCGCGGGTTGTATAAGACACTAAAGGCGAATCCTAATGGCGTTCAATATCGCTTTGAGGCTATGAACCGTCAGACGGATGGCGCTGACGATTGGAATGTATCGACTAATTACTGGGCGGTAGAAAAGTCGTGGGATACGTTACCTATAACCGATGTTATGAGAGAGTCTAACGCCGAGTCGTGGTCGACCGTTACGAATGACGCGGTAACGGGGTATTTACTCTTTCAGATTGATGATACTAGAAAATCTATTTCTGTAGTCCATGCTGATTATCAGGACTTTGACGGATGGACTGACGCGAATAAAAATAGTGATGGTAAATTCGTAGGTAATTCAACCGAAGATGAATATAAAACCGGTGCTTCGCCTACAGCGACTAGTGCCAGCTGCAGCTTTAAGGATTGGACGGATATGCCATCAACTAATAGCTTGTGGAAAGAGGCTATAGCTACTACTACAACTCTCTCGTACGAGGATTATATCTCATTTACTGACGCGAATACACCGAATGGTTGGAAGGCGTTAAATTCGATGTTTATTTATGCGAATTATAAAGATAATACTGATACGACGAAGATTGATGGTGCGATAGATCGCGCTCTCCAAATGGAGGGTAATAGCCTTGGATCTATAGAGTTATCTAATGTTAATGAAGTTCCGCGTGGTATAGAAAAGATTAGCTTTTATGCTCGTTTAGCTCAAACAATAGATTTTAACGATGCTGCATATTACAATAGTGGCGATATAAATCAGATGACGAATTATACATTCGTTGTTGCGGGTGCATTCGATAGCAATAAGAATAAGGACTTTAGGGGTAATGCTACGCTCTCGCTCTTCGCTTATTATCAACCGCGAATTGGAGCTTATGAATTGCGTGTAGAGCAGATTCGGGCTAAGAATGATAATGGAGTATTGACTGCTAGTCCTAATGGGCAGCGTATTAGGCTTTATCGTTGGAATCTCAATTCTTCTGGAGAATATGTTGCAACTCCTTTAGGATCTAGGAATAATTATGACGACACTAAAACGAGTTGGCCTCTTTCAGATGGTACGAATGGGCTTCAGTCTCTTTACATATCTATTTCAAATTCAACGGCTGGAGTTTGCATTGTAGCAGGGTTTGGAAGAGATAAGAATGGTGTGGCTAAAGGGTGGACGAAAGCTGATGTTAGCGGCGATGCGTTTAGTAGTATTGCTTATATTGATACTAATAAAGTGGAACAGATAACGTCAGGAACATTCGGATTATTAACAGCTAATAGCGAGGGTATATTCGCTAAGCCATTGTTTATTTCAGAGCCAGTATCGCTTATGTCTCAAGTATATGCGGATAAAGATATAAAAGATAATAATACGCTTGGGAAGCCAAAGAATTATACAGAAAATGTTTCTTTTATAGGCACAGAAACATCTTATAGCGAAGAGGGGGACTTTAAAAAATGGGCGATTTTGCCAGGCCGTATGATTTATGATGGTAACCTTAAGGGGCTTAAATCAGTAATCCCATCTCAAGAAGTTAGAATTTATACTAAGGAAGGTAATAAGGATTGGATGTTCCTTACATCTACTAATATTACTACATTTGGTAAGTCAGGCCTTAAAGAGCCTATAGAGATTAACGTATACACGAATATTGATTGTACCGTTAAGCTCGCTACTGGCGGCGCTAAAAATGGTGTTAGAACAGATATCGTAATCGACGATATAGAGATTTCTCAATTTAGAGGTGGTACGTGGGAAGACGCGAGAAACTCTTCTAAGTCGTGGCAGAGCGCTGAATATGCTAATTATACGAATTTCGTATTTTCTACAGCTTGGATAAAGGATAACGCTGTTCTTCTTTCGGCTCGTAGAACAACTCCTAATTTACCTTCGTCAATCCGCTCGCCTCTTTACGATAATTATGATGGTCGTAGTATTGGCTTAGGTATGTTCTCATTCGACTATAAGAACGCGAACACTAATGTAAATCTACTTCTTCAGATAGCGACTAATGTTACCGATTCGGTTATGGGTAATATTGATCGCATTGATGATAGCCTTTGGGTAACATTGACGAATTACAATTTCTCGGCGCTTTCGCCTGAAGATCTCGCATCGGGAACGAGGAGTCACTATATCGGTCTTCATGGTGTTAGGGGTATTATGCGTCTTGTGATGGACCCAGCGGTTGTTGAGGCGTATAAAAACGAGATGGATCCTAAGAACTTCCCCGAAATTTATATTACTAGGGTCTTCTCTCGCGATGAGCCTAACCTTAATTGGCGCGCCTGGTGGGGTTGGAATTTAAGAACCTTAGGCGACCCTAAAGATACAGAGAGAAGAATGTATCTTTACGATTATGATTTAAGACCCTTAAATATTCCTCATGGTTTATCATTAGCGCTTAATAACTCTGTAGAGGATGACGTTAAGGAGATGCAAGACGCTGATTATAAGCAGTATCAGCCGTTCCTCCAGACACCAAAATTCGAGAGGGATGTCGTTGGCGAAATTTCCTTTAAGGCTCGTAGGTATGATATCGATAATCCTCAGCCCGCCTTAGTAACCTTATATGGTTCTAATAGCGGTGGTTCTGGCTCTGAGGGTTGGGTACCGATTAAGACATTTGTAGTCCCGAATACTATATATACTAATTATACATATAAGACAGAGCCTGGTAAAGAGTATAAGGCGTTTCGACTCGCAGTTTCGGGGGTCGAAGGCGTTGAGGATCCTATGCCGTATGATAATAATCAGACTCGCTATGAAAGGCCGGTTAGAGTTTTGATTGACGAGGTTCTCGTTTCAGAAGCGCTTCGCGCGGCATTCGCATTCCGTAATGTAGGCGCATTCCGCAATAATCTTGATCTGCTTGAATATGTACCGAATGTTCCGAGTGCTATGGAGCAGCCTCTTTCGGGAGAGAGCTGGGGCGTTCAGTGCGAGATTTTCGCCTCGATGTTAGAAGAGGAAATAGATTGGAATCGCCAGCCTATTGTTAAGTTACATTGGTTTAGAGGTGAAGACCCTTGGGGATATGAGAACTGGAAGGGGCATGCGGACGCTAAATCTCACTATTTAGCTGCGATACCTAATACTAATTTAATTTATCGCTCTAGTATGCGAAATATCCAAGATAAAGATCCTGTAGTTCCTGCGACTACCAAGTCGTTGGAGACGGTTCAGTATGAGTTAGAGGTTATTTATTTTACAGTAGGGTCTGATAATCCGCAGACTAATTACCTTTCCAGGGCAGGCGCGTGGGAAAATCCCTCTTGGTATAAGGGGTTAGATAAGAACGCTGGCAAGAAGGTCTATGCCGCCTATACGATACTTGATACTGTAGCCCCGGGTTGGGCTTGGATTAATGAGGCTAATGTTCTCGGCGGTTATACTAGTAGCCTTAAGAATAAGGATGAAGATTATCAGTATGTCGAGGTAGCCGCTCCCGCTGACGCTAAGCTTACAGGTTGGACTGTACGAATGATCGAAAGTATTACCAATACTAAGCTAGTTACTAATACAGTAGCTGAATTCGGTAAGAACGATTTAGAGGCTATGAAGCGCAATCTTAAGAATATGGACGTCAATAATATGGTCTACCATGTTATTGGTAGCCCCAAGTCTCGTACGTCAGGACGACTTAAATATGATGATGGCACTTTAGATGGTGTATGGAAATTTACGAATAAAGGCGATGTAATGAACACGGTATCGGGTGTTCTAAATCCTTTATATCCTATCGGCGTTCAGTTAGTTCGTAAGAGTGGGGTTGTTGAGCATGAAGTTGGATTTACAGGTGAGAATCTCTTCGATCCTGGTGATATTTATTATGACGAATATCATGCGTCTAACTTTGTAAATAAAGTTAATAAACTTATTGGTACTCACTTTATTTACATTGGTGATGATGATATTGATGGGGATTTCTCTTTAAGCGTTCTTACTAAGCGCGGCGAGGCGACTACGAATTGGTTTAATAATGTAATTACTACCCCTGGTAAGCGTAATGAGGGTCAGATTATCGATGGTCTGCCGCCGTCGCCTATTGGCTCGTCGATACTTGTATACGCCAACTTAGATCCGAGTGTACCGCGTATTTCGCAGTCGTTCGGTGGAAGTTCGTATACTAATACGAGTTTGATTTTCGCTATTCCTAAGGGCCTTAAGGGAGGTACTAATATCACGTATAAGGTTGATAGGTGGTATGAGTTAAAGGGTGTTACTACTAATTCGATCGCTACGACATGGCGTTTAAAAGGTAAGGACGGATTAGGCGCGTCAATTTATGAGGCGACCATCGCTGATAATGCTTCTAATAATGTTACTGTAGTAGCTGGCGCTAAACTTAGCGATAACTTAGCTAATAATTATGGTCTTGGGCCTGATAATAAGTATCGCGATGCGGTTATTGATTGGCTCGAAAAGGGTACGAGCTTAAAGTTCGGCGAGTGGGAGAACCCTGGTAGCGAGGAGATCGCTCTCGCTGAGTATCAGTCGTTATCAGGCAATTTCGTAACGAACCTAACATTAACCCAGATGTATTGGCTCGATATTGATCCAACTGCGAGTAACTTCGTTTTCCGCGGCGGTATGGTTAAGGCTCCTACACCAATTACGCGCTCGCTACCTATAGGCGATGAGCCTAATGATTATATAGAGACTACTAATTATAAGATGGGTGTTAAGCTTTATATCACTAATAAAACTGAGAATGTTGATAGTAAGTATTATAATAAGTCATGGGCGCCGTACGTACTTAGAGGTCGCGGCAAGGGCGAGACGAGTCTAAATTATTCTATGGCTACTCAGCCTTGGTCTAACGTAACATTTAAGGTAACAGGCTTTTTGAATAATGGTCTTACCCATCTTAATAATAAGGATAACTGGATACCTCTTAGGTGGTTCGTTTTTGACGAGGGTTCGTTCGATGAGAACTTTACAACTTATATTGAGGTTCGCGATCCATTTGGTAAAGATTCGCCTGGATATTCAGTCGGTTGGTATGATTGGCATTTAGCTAATCCTGATGATGGATTATTCTTTAGCTGGTCTATCGATACGCGTTTGAGGCAGTTCCCAGTAGAGGTGTTAAAACCGGAGAATTATTATGAGTATTAATAAATTGCTATATATGCTCGTTGCGGCGCTTTTAGTCGCCGTGGGGTGCTCGAAAGATGAGGGTTCTAAATCTGAATCATCGACCGAGGTAGATATACCTAAAACATTTACTGAGGCCCGTGAGCGGGGCATGGTCGACGTTAAGTATAATGCCGAGCTTCAAAAACTGCGTAAGATACATGCGAGCCCCGCGATAAAGCTTAATACTGAACTCGCGGCGAAAACAGCTGAGCTCGAAGCGGCTAAGAGCGCTAATGAGCCTAAAGAGAAGATAGAAAACTTAGAAAAGGAATGTGAAATTCTTAAAGAGAAAGCAGCGAAGGCAGAGAAGGAATATGCTCGAAAGATGCGAAGAATGGTACAAATGCAAATGATTAAGGAACGCGAAGCTGTAAATAACGCGAAGTAAAATAAATTTAAAAAAAGGGACAAAACATGAAGACGCAAAAACTCCTCAAAATACTAACTCTGGCGATTGGTTTTCTAACCGCTGGATTTTCATTCGGTCTAAACGGCGATATCTTCGAGATTAAGCCGTGTGATGAGAATGGGTTGCCTAAAGATTACGGCGCCAGCATCACCAAGCCGTTAACCTCGGGCGATGCAATCTACTTTAATGTTAGATTGATTGGGCGAGATTATCACGAAGGTACTACTAGCTTTGGTAGGTGGTATTTGGAACATAAGGGTAGTGCGGATGAGATTCTTGATTCCTTATCTGCGCCTCTGATGTTAGGTATTTATGTTTCAGGTAAGGTGCAATATGCCGAACTGCATAAATGTCTGGAGGGTGGCGTAGATGGTACTAGCCGTTTTACCGATCTTGTCTTTAAGTACGTAACTAAGCCTGGCGATGTCGCACTACCGATCGTTCTTCAAACATCAGGTGGACCTGCCAGTGACGTACTTTTTGATGACGCGTCGTACATGATTTACAATACTGGGAAGTGGGCTCTTAAGAATGCGCATGGCGATACCTGTAATCTTTGGTACTGGGAGGCAAGCGAGGCTGCTACAGCTGAAATCCCTGAGGCGTTTTGGCGTGCCATAGAGTCTCCCGACGATCCGAGCGGGGAGCGTACACAAGACTCTTCTCTCGCTAAGTGCAATTTCTACGTTCAGACTGTTGATTTTGATGATACTTGGCAGATCGCTAAGGGCGAAGCTAATGAGCTTTGGCGTTCAGTTCACGAAAGATCCACCATTACCGCTGACGGTTTAACGCCTAAATTAAAGGCTATTGCCGCTCCTACCGAAAAGGTAACGCTTTATGTTTGGTCCGATAACGAAGAGGCAGTTTTTGTAAAATCGAGCGAGTTAGTTGATCTTCAGAATAGTAATAATCCTGGCGATACCGTTAAGACTCATATTGGTACCGTTACTATCGCTGGTGGTCAGGTATACGCCGACTTCCAGATTGAGGGCGCTGATGGTGGTCAGGGTAGAACCGCTAACCTCATTTTAAGTCCTTGGAAGAATTATAATTATTCTGACGCTACTGGTGCTCGCATTATTGACTATGTTAAAGTACCTGTAAAGTGTCTCGAGCCGTTACCTCCAACCATTACAGTTGAGACAGATCGCCAGATAGCGTATGCTAACGGCAATTATATGGTTTATGGGGCTGTTCTTAGTGTTTATCTTTCTGAGGCATACACAGCCGATATGGTAGTTAAGATTACTCCGACGTTCGCCGACGGTAATACAGCCGAAATGGGCGACTATTTACGCTTCAGTGAAACTCAGACCGAGGTTACGGCGCTCCCTAATTATCAGATACCTACGGTTACGATACCTGCCGGCTCAACAGCTAAAAAGCAGCTCTATGTATTTATCTTAAGAGGTGATACTCATACGACTGGTACTTCACGCATTGTATTTACACCATCAGTAGAAGATCCGCTTGCCAATGCGTTCATCGGCAATGGAAAGAATGTTACGCCAGCTGGTATGCAGGTTGTAGCCGAGAAGCCTGTAATCACTCTTCCTGAAGAGGGCGCGGAATTTTTCGGAATTTGCGGCAGTGAAACGCCGTTTAATCTCGTTGTTGAGGATACGTATGCCGATTCCAGTGATTTTGCTGAAGGTTACCAAATTTTAGTGAAATACCGCCCGACTGATTTGTGGGTGCCCCTTAATGGTCGTTATTGCATCGGTGAGGGTGGCGCTCTCTACCTTATTGATGATAAGGCCTCTGGCATTGATAGAAAGACGACTAAGCTCCCTATGCTAAATTATCCAGTTTCGGGTGAAGCTATCCAAAGTCAGGTTAAGGTTGTTTCTCCTATTAGCGGTAAGGAGAGCGAAATTAGGAATTTTGTAGCTAAAATTAAAGCTCCTCGCTTATCTGATGTCGTTGAAGCAACCGATAAGTATGAATTCCGCGAAGGTGAGCAAGGTCAGTTTAAGATAACAATCTCTGAGCCTAATGATACGGGTAATACGATTTATGCATTCTTGAAGGCGAGTGATAATATTAAAGCTGGTATGCTTAGCGGTACTCCGCTCTTTGTTGTTTGTGAAGATACTGATTTAACCAAGACACGTGGTTTAGCGATTAATAAGAACATTAGTGAGACGAGCGTTTCGAGGATTAAGTTCTTGGATGGTCTTGGAGAAGAGGCGGGCGGCCTTTCGGTTCAGTTTGAAGTTGTTCTTTGTTCGACATCCAGATATGATGAGTCTAAGATTATTCCTGGATACGATTCTAATTATTTAAATCTCACCGTCATCAACGAAGAGCCCGCTATTAAGCGTATCGAGATGAATGGCATAGAGTCGGAGGTCGATGGATATACGTATCCTAATAAGTATCCTAAAGGTATGGCGCGTAAATTCGTCGCTGTAGTTGACGATAAGGGCGCTTACGATAAGACAACTACCGAAGTTGGCGAAGAATTCCAGTGTAAGTGGACTGTTAAGCGCGAAGGTATGAATTATGGTGATCCCGTTACGAAGTTGGGTGATCCTGCGGCTAATCCGTTCGAGTTTAACTTCCCGCAGGCTGGTAAGTGGACTGTTAGACTTCAGGTTAAAGATAAGGATATGGATGACTGGGCCGCAACAGATTATGAGGTTCATGTTAATATTCTTGATAATCCTTATGTTGAGATTACCTCAGATGAGGTTTATAACGAGAATGAGAAGAGCAAGACCATTAAGGTCGGTCTTAGCTATTGGGATGATAATTACTTTGATACATTAAAGGTTAAGGTTACTGTTGACAATTGGGTCGCGGGTAAGGAGAATTACGGTTACTTTACTCTTGACGGCGCATTTAAATCAACAGATCCTGCAGACGGCGATAATGTTTACTATGTAGAGCTTAGGAATCAGGCTCCAGTTGATATTAGAATTACCCAGCTTGATGGTACTGAGAATTCATCTCTTTACGGCTTTAAGGTTACAGCCGAGGTCGTAAGCACTACTATACTCCCAACGAGCGGCCAGAGCGCGAATACATATTATTTTAAGGACGAAAAACAAGTTCTCGTAAATAATGTCGCACCTATATGTGAGATGATCCCCGAGCCTTCAACGAATCGTTGGGTAGTTTCGGGCGGCGTAGATAAAACTCATCCGCTTAACTGGAAGGTTAGAAGTGATGTAATTAATGATTTTACGGGTCTTTGGGAAGGGGTCGCTACTAACGGCGTTAAGGTCTCCATCTTTGGTCCGGTTAATGCGACTGAGTTTTATGTCTCTGAGGCCACTTCGGATACATTCTATCCCGATTTCGGTGATATGCAGGGCGATGTTGATGTTACATTCCTCTTCGAAGATAAGGATGGCGGTAGTGTAACTTATGTTTACCAGTATAAGGTAAGACCTTCTAAGTTCCTTATTACATCAGCTCACGGTCCTGGCGGCGGTCTCGCGACTTCGCCCTTATCGCGTAAATATGCGCTTTTAGATACGCTCGGTGAGGGTCATACCTTTGCTAAGGAAGTAACGTTCTCTTCTGCAGAAGACTTCCGCCTAAAGTGGAATTGTGGTAATCGCACTTATGCCGAGGTTTATGCGTTTGGTTATAAGGTAGCGAACCCTGTTGACGATGGTAACCTAGATAATAAGAAAGATAAGCCGCTTACTCCAGATGGCTCTTATAAGAGCGATGCGGTTGATTTCTATAAATATCCTTTAGCCTCGATCGCGAAATATAATGAGAGAGTTGATTCGTTCTTCTATTGCTGGCTCATACATACGATGGATAAGGACGGTAAGGTCTCGAGCTCGATTCTTGGTGATACATTCAGCCCTGAGGGTATTGAGCCTGGTAAGGTCGCGACCGGCCGCGTACCCTTACCGACCGAAGAGACTAAGGATGGTAATTATATTAATACTGAAGTCGAAGCTATCTTCGCTAAGGAATACTTACCAGAGGATAACCTCGGTGATATTAACCTTGATGGTATTCCAGATGCGTTCGCTCATAAGGAGTGGGCGGCTGGTAATATGATTAAACTCGCCTCGGGCGGCGATGAGGTCAATAATAACCTTATTAATCTCGCTAAGTTTAATGGCGATGATGATAGCTTACCTAAGGTGTATATAGGCGGTAACGGTAATCTTAACTACGCGCCCATTGGTCCTGAATTCACGGCTCGCCTCGAAATTCGCGGCTTCCACGAAGGTCTTAATAATCTTAGTACGTCTCAGGCGCGTTTTTGCGATCTTGGTGATGATGGTAATCCCAAGCGTAATAAGAATAAGCTCGTAAATGCTGACGAACTTCTCGCCTGGAGAGCGTTTAAGAAGGCTCAGTGGGAAGCTAAGAGAGATGAGCTTCTAGCTGAAAACCCAGAGGCGACGATTAAGCCATTTGACGAAGCGATGCTCCCGACTAATGCGACTGACTTAGCTGAGTGGAGCCCGGAGCCTTCGAGTAAGAACTTCCCGCGTATGGACCCGACGGTTGAAGATACCGACGGTGACGGCTTCCCCGATGGTTGGGAATATTATTTATGGTATACAGCTCACGTAACGGCTAGAGTTCCTAATTCTAAGGTTCGTTACGAGAGATTTAATTACAACGATATTCTTGTAGGTATTGAGATTTCGCCCGACGAGGTTGAAGAGCGCTTTAATCCTTGTGTAGAGTTATCTCCAGCTGTTTATAAAGAATATCCAGACTTCGATAACGATGGCCTATCGGATCTCGAGGAACTAGTGATTGGTACTAACCCATGTCATTGGGATACTGATGGCGATGGTATGTGCGATGGTTGGGAAGTTTTGGTTGATCTTGACCCGCTAGCTGCCTCTGATAAGAGCGCAAACGCCGATGGTGACTTTATGGCGTATATTGATCTCGCTCAGGTTCCAGGTGTGGATAACAAAGATGGAACTTATACCTTCTATCCTCTTCTCGTTCGCGGTAAAGATTATTCAGTCGCAACTATAGAGGATGAAGATGGTAATGAGAAGATCGATCCTAGTACGTTTACATTCTTAAGAGATATTAAGAATACTCGTAAATTAATTGTAAAGGGTAAGGTCGCTGGTAAAACAGAAACTGACGAAGATATCCCGATGTATTACGGTCGTGAGAAAGACGGCGATATTTGGGGTAGGAAGTTGGTTGAGAGTATGACCTTAGAGACTGCAGATTTTAAGATGTCTGACAAAACTATCGAAGGTGTTAAGTTTGAATTAAATTATGTTCTTCTTCATGATCAGGTTCGTATAGCTGTCGGATTTGATCCACGTACTGGCTGGTATAGCAACGCAAAGGGACTTGTTGCAGCTCGTTGGGAAAAATCACCTAATTCTGAAGCGGGCAGTGCTGTAAATACGAGAAAGTATTGTGCTTACGATGAGTACTTGCTTATGAAGTACCGTCGTGAAATTAAGAACGAGCCTGGATTTGATGATGAGAATCCCTGGGGTACGATCCTTAGAAATACGACTAACCCAAGCGTAATTAAGGTGGAGGTTATAGATACCCCAACTGATGATCAATCTTCCACTACTAATTCTACGGTAGATGTTGAAACTTCAACTAATGTTACGAATGCTACTGGAGTTAATGTTACGAATGCTACTGGAGTCGTTAGCGAGCTCTTGGATAAAGCCTTTAAGGAATCTGGTAGTAATAAGAGTACTGTAAAGGGGCATGGCGCTGATAGTGATGGTAATGGTGTTCCCGATGGCTGGGAACTTTATATGGGTCGTAATCCTGGCCTTGCTATTAATGATAAGAATCAAATTCTTAAGCCAGGCGAGGCTGATGAAGATATTCCTGATGACGACGGAACGACTTTCGACGGTGATAAGTTGCCGTATGTTTTGGAGTATGCTGGTGTTGACTCGTGTAATGCGTATCGTGATTGCCCCAGTATCTATAATAATCATCCCGAAATTAGTGGTACTGGCTGGTATAATAAGTTCTTCCCAACGAATCCGGGCGGATTTGAATCCGCAGAATATGGATATGAAGCCGACGAGCTTAGAGTTGAAGGCGTTGATACAGATGGCGATGGAATAGATGATGATAAGGAATTTTCGAAATTCTGTATTGACTTCTATAATGCCGGTAACTGGCATTCTAAGCTTGAGCTTACCTTTATCTATGGTTCGCCTGTGGACGATGGTACGACTTGTATCCGCGGCGGTGGCTTAAATCCATGTACAATCGATACAGACCTTGACGGTATTCCCGATGGTTGGGAGATGCAGCACGCTGGTGTTCCGGTAGATGCGAGTGCGATGAAGACTGTAGCGCCTTGGCATATCGAAAATGCGGCTGCAGAGAGAGTTTTAGGCGTTAGAATAGCTGAAGGGACTTTCATAGCCGATGGTATTTATAAAACACCTGAGAGCGATACAAATATTGTTAGTGCTGTAGACTCTGACGGTACGAACACCACATCTAATATAGTTATAGTTGTACCCGATAATAATAATGGTAAGTCTGGTGTTTATATCGCTGGTGGTATGGATCCGACATGGGCTGGTGATGCTAAGACGGATTATCATAATGAAGATAAGCTTCTAGGCACTGTTCGTGATGTTGATTTTGACCACGACGGATTACAGAACTATCAGGAATATCTTATTCAGGCGGCTCGTCATTTACGCTATGACGATATCTCGACGCCTCTTATGGGTCGCTTACTTACTGAATCGTCTAGTGGTAGTCACCGCCAGGAATTCAAGGGCTATGTTCCATTCGATGCTGGTAGCGCTACTAATTTTGTTGAAATAGCGAAATTTTACTATGGCGCAGCAACTGTTAATAGTCGTGTAAACTATGTTAAGGATCCTGCGGTTAGCTCGTATACAGAACCATGGACAGAAGAGGGCTGGAGAAATCTCGGTTATTTCGCTTCTCCCGTACGTCATTGGGATGCGGCTACCTTAAGCGGTAATGCTTATATGTTCCCGCTCATTAAGAAGATGGCGATTCATAGTTCTGATTCATATCCAGTAGCTGGTTATGCATCTTCTGATCCGCGTATGGCCGATACCGATGGTGACGGCATGGACGACTATTACGAAATGTTCCATGGCTTAAACCCGATTCTTGGTAATGACGCCGATAGAGTAGATGATTCTGAATGGGGCTACTTAACGGCTAAGCAGGGTGATATTATTTCTCTAACATATCAAATGGGTGGCGGTAGTGAAAGCGAAGATGATAGCGCTTCAACTATCAGTATCAGCGCATACTGCAACGAATGGACAAATCCTTCGTTCCATAGGAGTAATGGAGGTGGGGCCATTATTGGGGCTGTTAAGGCGTTCGATCCTGTATTGTATCCTTGGCTCCAAGGTACAGCGATGGTTGACTCGGATGGTGACGGTATGCGTAATGAAGAGGAGCGTATTCTCGCTAACGTAGCCGATCCTATGCCGCGTCACACTGACCCAACGCCTTTGTGGTTCACAGAGCGTACAACGCCCATAAGCTTTGTAAGTCAGTATTATAGAATTTCGTATCCAGTTAAGTGGAGAGTAACGGCTTACAATGACATTCCTGGTATCTCGATGAGCTTACATAGAGGTAATGGATATGATGAATACATGTTCAGCTTTGAAGAGGGCGAAGGTTATGATACAGATGGCGACTTTAAGTATGACGGAGCCGAAGTAATTAAGGCGTTCTCGAATACTACAGATCCATTAAAGTTCGATGATCCTGATCGTCGTCAGGCGCTTTGGCTCGATGGTGTAAATTCGTTTGTGATGTCGCCATTCCTCCAGGATAGGGTATTAAATGGTCAAGATTTACTTAAGCAGTTTACAGTCGAATGCTGGGTACGCCCTGAAATGGAGGGTAAGGCTCAGACTATTATTGATCGGTCGTTCTGGTATTATGGGGATCACGTTAACAGTGATGTAAGCGCTATTCGTGCGAACTTCCGCATTGGTCTTTATGAGGATGGTTCTGTTTACGGCATGTTCGACAATAATAAGGCGCTGGAGTCAGGAGCGGAATCCTCGAAGAGCTGCCAGTTCGTTAAGGGTCGTAAGTTAAACGCCAATGAATGGGCGCATGTAGCTCTTACATTTGATGGAGACGCTTTGAAGCTTTATATTGATGGCGAGATGGCATCAGTAGCTCATACCGATCTAATCCCCGCTAATGGTGTATATAATATTGTACAAGACCCGGGTAATTTTGAAACATTCCCTGCTGATACATATCGAGCTAAGTCGGGTGCATTATTTATTGGCGCCAGACCCGTTAAGGCGGCGGATGTAGCTGGAGATGCATTTGACATTGGGTTCTCGGCGTTCAGGAACTATAGAGAGTTCTTCGGTGGTTATGTTGATGAAGTTCGTGTTTGGGATGGCGCTCGTACAGCCGAAGAAATTAAGGGTAATTACCGTAAGCGCTTTGGGATTAATGAGGCGACGCAGAACCGCGATGAGGTTCTAAAGTCGTTCCTCAAGGGTGGCTCGCGAAATAATAATGATGGTATGCCGAACTTGCCGACAGAGTTACTCTTCCATTATAACTTCGTAACGTTACCTGGAGCCGTAAATGCTGGTGATGTCGCTAAGACGCCAGCTGGTTTTAAGAGCCAGGTTGTTGATGCCGCTGCATATAACGGTTCTTACGGCGCTAAGAGCTCGTCTGTAGCTACCGATATTAATGTTGCTTGGTGGGCGGACTCGGCATTAAAGAGTACTGTTTATAATGATTACAGAGTAGTCCCATGGATTAAGAATACGGTAGAACATTTAACGCCTATTGACGGCGCCGCTCTCGATTCGTTTATGTATACGGATCAGTTTGGGTTTGGCTATACTCATGCTACTAAGCATGGTCTACCTAACTATACCTTTAACAATACAGCACAGCCGTATTCTTCGTATTATCTACATTATGGTTTCCATTTTGGAGCTATCCAAGCTGAGATTATAGCTGATCAGTATGGCGAAGGTTACTCGTTGGTTAAGGATTATAGTCGCTTTACTGTACGAAGCTTATTCTCTGGATCGACCGATCTCGTACCTCTTGGTGGAGCATTCGCTAAGACATGTCCTAAGATGTGGGATGGCGCTGTCGCTGATGCGTGGGAGTTAACCCTCGCTGATGATGACGCTGATGGCTTAGCTGATTGGTGGGAGAAATTGCATGCTACCGATATTGACAGCTTGAGCTGGGATTCTATTGTTGAGCGTAATGGCGTTAAGATGACCGCAGGCGAAGCGTATAAGCTCGATATATTCGCTGGCATGCAGCCTGGAGCGGGAGAGATTAAGCCAGAATATCAGGCGACGATTGACTCTGATGGGGATAATATGCCTGATTGGTGGGAGAAGTTCTATGGAATTAGCGAGTCTACCGATATCGACGATAACGATGGCGATGGACTTTCGAACTGGGCTGAATATCTCCTAAGCGAGGTCTTCGATCTTGGATTTGCGTTTGATCCTACTGATGCTAAGAGCGTTAATGGGTTTGATCTTGACTACTTCGTTAAGATTGGTGAGCTTTATGCAGGCGAGATCTTTAGCGATCACGACTTCATTGACGATCGCCAGGAAGATGATTGGGGGATGTCTTACGCGAGCCGTTATGCGTGGGATGCTGATGCAGATAGCGATGAGGATGGCTGGAGCAATTTCGCCGAGGCTCGCTATAATGACTTTACTAAGTCTATTATCGCTCCTTATGTTTCGCATGTTATTGGCGACAGCGAAATTAAGGATATGCCAATCCCGACATTAAAGCTTACGCTCCGTTACAACGGTAAGCAGCCTCTTGCCGGAGATAACGATAGTGGTAATAACAGCAACCAGAATGGCGATACTCAGGTATCTGGTTCCTTAGCTCCGATAGTTGTTCAGACTTATACTGATAAAGACCTTATTAAGCCTGATGCAACATTTAAGGTTCAGCCTGGTGCTGAGGTTGCGAATACCGTCTATATTGGGGCTTGGGCCGATAAGGTTGTTTCGGGTACGCTTACGCCTGGGCATATCTCGGCAACGTCGTTTAAGCTTGAATTCGCTCAGATCGATACTGATAAGTGCTGTACATTCCTCGTACGGGATTTAAGCCAGATCGATCCTATCGCTGCGGCTAAATGGCCTAGTAATTATTATACCGAAGACTACAATACATATTTAGAGCTTTTGGAGAAGTTTGGCCATGGCTACATAGTTCTTCAGTCTGGTGAGTTTAAGTGGAGTACATTCGCTGAAGACCGCGTAATCATACTTACGAATGAAGGTTCGTTACAGTTGGTTGGTAAGACTATCGGTAAGGTTGACCTAATTACAGGCGACTATTCGATTGATCTTGGTCCGCTTCAAGACATATTAACTCAAGAAGCTGGCAGTGACTCGGCTCCAGTATTCAATGTTAAGCAGTCCGTATTGCGCTTTAACTACAACTCTGTTGTTCCAGCATTGCAGTCTAATAAGTTAGAGCTTTTCTTAGGCGAGACCGATGAGGGATTCGTTAAAGAGGGTAAGAATACGATTATTGCTTTCTACGATCTTGATGGCGATGGTAAGTATACACCTGGTGAGCCTATGGGCACAGCTATTGGTGTTGATGTCGGCTGGCGTCAGGGTAAGACCGTAATCGAGCTTACCGATACGATACCGATGATTACTCGCGCAAATCTTCTAACTGGCGAAACAGACCGCAGGAAGCTTTGGGGTTCTGAGGCGGGGGATATAGAGCCTCCATATATTGGTGCTCCTACTAGCGAGAGTTCACAGAGAGTTCGAATTTTCCGAACTTTGGTTAATGGTGTGCCAGTAACTAAATATGGTGTGGTGGCAAGGTGTGTCTTTGATCAAGTAATGAATCTTAAGGTGCGCGACTATATTTGTGAGGCTGACGTATTAAAGTCGGGCTTAGATATTGATTGGGAGTTATTCGACGCAGAGACTGCTACTCTGTTAACTTCTAAGAATATCGATGCGACAGAGGTTGCATACACGATAGTTTTTGGAAATGGAACAGTAGATATTAATACAACCAATAATTATTATTCAATTTGCACAGTTAGACGATTCGATTCAAAGAATCTTCGTGCTAAACCAATCGCCGTTTCTCCTGGTGTAAGTGATTCGGTGGTTTGGGGTACGCATCCTACATTTAAGTGGAAGATGCAGAATGGTGCAGATACTTATATGGCGTTTAAAGTTCAGATTCTTGACGGAGCTCAGGTTGTTTGGGATTCTGGTGTTCGTCGCGCACCCGTGCGTGATGCTGATGGTGTATATACATTTGAGGCGGATGCTTATATTGGCGATGGCTTGGATAATTACAAGAATTATACCTGGCGAGTTTCAATGTATAACTCAAAATTCAGGAGCGATGCGTGGTCGACAGAAAATTATGTCTTCCGTATGAATTCGCTTGAACATGGTGCTGGATATGCGAATATTCCTGTTTCCGTTAAGTACTTTGGACCTAAGAATGTGGCTAATAATTCTACATTCGTAGTAGAAGCATTTACAACGCCAGACTTCACAGGAACTCCTGTGGGGCGTGTAGTTGTAGATAATTTAGATTCGGTGATAGCCGAAGGTGTTGAGCATTCGACTAACGCTGTTCTTATGGGGCTTACTAAGGGTACTTACTTCTTAAGAGCGTACGCCGATCTTAAGGCGGATGGAGCTGTTAAGCGTCAGCGCGATTCCTTTGAGTCGTGGGGTTACGCGTGTGGGCGTGATAAATCTGGTTCAAGAGCATTTACACCTACACAATTTGAACTTACTGACCGTAACGGTTTTGAAAAGCCTATTGACATCTATATTGAAGATGTTGATGCTAATGGTAACTGTTTGCCCGATGCTTGGGAATATGTGAAGAATGGTGGTAAGTTGGATAATGGTGCGGCTAATATTGATGAAACAAAGGCTTTTGTATTCCCCATTAATAAAGTGCTCGCAGCTAATATCAAAGAAAAAGTAGTTAATTGGTATAATATTGATGCGTATAACAACTACATTATAACTGCTTTTGCATCACCTCGTATGATGGCGCTTGCGCTCGGGTACAATCCTGATGCAGTTACGGTTGGCTCTAACGGCTCGATTCAGGTTGAGTCTAAGGTTGAATCCATTGAGATTAAGTCTGTTTCGTTCGATGCCAATGGTAATGTAGTTGTCGAAATCGACGGCGAGCTTAATACTGCTGAGGGTAATACCAATGGACTTGGCTTTATAACTCTTGAGGGCGAAACCTCGAAGACTGTAACATGTCAGGTGCTATGGAAGGCTTCTCTTTCGGATGCCGACTGGACGGTTAAGGCCACTGAGGAGATTACCGTTGGTAACGGAGCTCAAACGATTGATATTGGTGGTCTTGGCTCTGAGACTAGTGGATTCTTTAAGGTCGTTGTAACTGAATAAATAACTTAAGCCCGCCGCGAAAAAGCGGCGGGCAAAATAATCAAATTAAATCATGAAAAAAGCTATTGATAAAGTTCTAGTAATTAACTCGGGTTCTAGTTCCTTAAAGTATCAGCTCTTCAGCATGAAGAAGGGCGAGCGCCTCGCTAAGGGTCTTGTTGAGCGTATTGGTTGCGGTGGACCTAAGGATCACACCGAGGCTCTTAAGCAGGTTGTTGAGGAATTAGGTAATCCTAAGGATATTGACGCGATCGGTCACCGTGTTCTTCACGGAGCTGAAGTCTTTAAGGATTCTGTAAAGATGAGCAAGAAGGTTATGGCTGAATGTAAGAAGCTCGTTAAGTTCGGGCCTCTTCACATGCCGCCGAATCTAGGTGGTATTGAGGCTTGCGAGAAAATCTTTAAGGGCGTTCCTAATGTAGCTGTATTCGATACCGCCTTCCATCAGACGATGCCTGATTGCGCGGCGATGTACGCTATCGACCCTAAGTATTATAAGAAGATGGGTATTCGTAAGTACGGCTTCCATGGTACGAGCCATAAGTTTGTTGTTCAAGAAGCTGCTAAGTTCTTGAAAAAGCCCGTCTCTAAGTTAAATGTCGTAACCTGCCACATGGGTAACGGCTCGTCATTTGCGGCGGTTAAGAATGGTGAGTGCGTTGATACGACTATGGGCTTAACTCCGCTCGCAGGTCTCATTATGGGTACGCGTTGCGGTGATATCGATACCGCCGCTATTCTCTCGATTATGGAAGCCGAGAAGAAGACCCCCGCCGAGATGGACGCGATTTTAAATAAGAAGTCTGGTCTTTTAGCTCTCACTGGATCGAGCGACTGCCGCGATATCGTATCTAAGGCTCAGAAGGGCGATAAGATGGCTGAGCTCGCCTTAGAGATGCTAGCTTATCGTATGGCGCTTTATATTGGAGCTTATAATACTGTAATTGGCGGCGCTGATGCGATTGTTATGACGGGTGGTATCGGCGAGAATTCTAGCGAAGTTCGTGAGCGTATCGTCAATCGTCTTGGAGCGCTTGGTATTAAGCTTGATAAGAAGGCTAATAAGACTCGCGGTCAGGTAGCTGTTATCTCGACTAAGGCATCTAAGATTCCAGTCGTTATTATTCCGACGAACGAGGAGCTTATGATCGCCCGCGACACTGTTCGTGTATTAGGAGAGTAAAAGGGTAGTAGAAGTTCAAGTTGAAGTTGAAGTCCAAGTCGAACAAAGGTGAGTTTACATTTTTATAAGAAAGATATAATTCCATTGTTCGACTTCAACTTCGACTTCGTCTCCAACCTCGACTTCGACTTTCAACTAAAAACTTCCATTGTTCGACTTCAACTTCAACTTCGACTTTCAACTCAAAACTAAAAACTTTAAAACTAAAATAAAATGAACGCGATTAAGACAATTATTGAAAACGCCTCTAAGCTTAATGGCACGATCGTTCTACCCGAGGGTATGGACGCGCGCGTCGTTACAGCTGCGTGTGCATGTGTAGACCGTAAGATTTGTAAGCCTATAGTCCTTGGAACGAAAGAAGAAATCGCTCTCGCTGAGGCTTCGGTAGGTTTATCAATGGCGGCTCGCGGTATTAAGGTTATTGACTATACTCAGGGCGACATTAAGCTCGAGCAGGAGTTTCTAGAAGCTTGGAACGCTAAAGAGTCTAAAAAGCCGGCCGAGAAGCAGCGTCTTATCGACTTAGCTTCCGCTCAGCAGACTCTTCGCACTAAGCGTATTTATTTTGGCGGAATGCTCGTTAAGCTTGGGCTCGCCGATGGTCTTGTCGCCGGCTCAATCGCTTCGACCGGTGATATGCTTCGCGCGGCGTTCCATACTCTCGGCACTGAGAAGGGCGTTAAGACGGCGAGCTCGTGCTTTATTATGGATCTTAAGGAGCCTACTCCCGCCGGCGATAGCGTTGTAGCGTTTGGCGACTGCGCTGTTATTCCCGATCCGACGAGCGAGCAGTTAGCGGATATCGCTATCGCAACTGCGAGAACATATCGCGATTTAACAGGTAATGAGCCGCGTGTAGCGTTTCTTTCGTTCTCGACTAAGGGTTCCGCTGGCGGCCCTCTTGTTGAGAAGGTTCAAAAGGCGTATGAGATCGCAGCTCCTAAATTCGCCGCGGCAGGCATTAAGGTTGATGGCGAAATGCAGTTCGACGCGGCGATTGTTCCTTCGGTAGGTCAGCTTAAGAACCCCAATGGCCAGATCCATGGTAACGCTAATGTCTTTATCTTCCCTGACCTTCAGTCTGGTAATATAGGTTATAAGATCGCGCAGCGCTTAGGCGGCGCCGAGGCTATCGGTCCTAACCTCCAAGGCCTCGCTAAAGCGATGAATGATTTGTCACGCGGCTGTTCAGCTGAGGATATTGTAGGTACTATCGCCGTTACCCTTCTTCAGAGCCAAAGTAAAAAACTCTCTTGAGTAAAAGTCGCCAATTTGTTACAATTTTTAACATAATTGGATTAATTAGAAAAAGATATGACAGAAAACGAAATGATAACGAGAGCTACCGAGGTCTTCGATGTCGAAATCGAAGGCCTTAGGCGTACGCGTGATTCGCTTGGCGAGAGCTTTACTAACACCGTCAAGATGATACTAGCGACGGCTGCCGAGGGCGGCATCGTTGTCGTTTCGGGCGTTGGTAAAAATCTTCATATCGCCGAGAAGATGAGCGCGATATTCGCTTCGACAGGTATAAGATCGATAGTCCTTAATCCTGTTCAGGCGATGCATGGTGATTTAGGTATGGTCGCTGCTAAAGATATTCTTATCGCGCTTTCATTTAGCGGTGAGTCTGATGAGCTTTTAAAGCTTATTCCAGCTATTCGTCGTCACGGTCTTAAAGTTGTTTCGATGACTGGTAAGGCTGACTCGTCGCTAGCGAGGATGAGCGATATTCATCTTGAGATTCCTTGCGGTCGCGAAGCTTGCCCCTTCGGTATGGCGCCGACTAATTCGACTACTGCTACAATGGCGATGGGTGACGCGCTCGCGATGGTGCTAATCGACGCCCAAAAGTTCGCTATCGAAGAGTATGCGATGAATCATCCCGCGGGCGCGATTGGGCGTGCGCTCGTAATGAAGGTTACTGATATTATGCGTACTGGCGATCGCCTTGCGCGCGTATTACCTTCGTCGAGCGTCATGGATACTCTTATGGCGATGACACGCGCTAAGAGTGGCTCGGCGGTAGTTGCTGATGATAGCGGTAAACTTCTAGGTATTTTCACTGATGGCGATTTTAGGCGTAGGATGAGCGAGGGGGGTGATGCTACTTCGCTTCTTGCGAGCGAGGTAGCTTCGGTAATGACTCCTTCGCCGATGTTCGTTAGAGACGACGTATACGCGGCGGAGCTTCTTAAGGTCTTTGAAAAGCGCCGCATAGATGATTTGCCGGTTTGCGATCCGTCGGGTAGAGTCGTTGGTGTAGTTGATATTCAAGATCTACCTAAGATGAAGGTTCTTTAATTTATTATAAGGAGGTATGAATATGAAAAAAAGTCTTATTCTTTCAGTTGTTGCAATTACGGCAGCGCTCGTTGCAACAACAGCCGACGCTCAAAGTTCTAGAAGGAATACTCGCGGCGTTCGCGGTAACGCTGTACAGGCGAATGCATCTAGTTCTTCGAATTCCGCTTCTAAGGCTCCTCGTGTAATACTTGAGCGTCTTCCTAAGGTCGGTCGCGCTTCAACTCTCTCAGCGCCTTCGGTCCCTGGTGGTACGATTATTGGTAAGTGCTATATGAAGGATCGTCGCTGGATTGTGCTTGAGGCGAAGTACGAGACTCTTGACCAGTGGACGGATCGCCTTGTATTTACTTGGCACGTCTTACTTGATACTTCAACAGCTACTGAGGCTGATAAGAAGTCTCGCGAGAAGATTCCTCCTTATTCATATTTCTCTACTACGGTTAGCTATGTGAACATTCCGCGCGGCGCTCATGCTGCTAGTGTATGCTTACCGCCCTCTTATCTCGAAAGATTCGGCGAGCCTAAGGCTGTCGGTTTAGTAATTACTAATCCTGAGGGCGAGATCTTAGCTGGTACCAGCGAGAGCGAAATCCCTGGTATTAAGAGTCGTACTATGTGGTGGAATGAATCTAAGATTATGGATTCTAAGGATAAGAACGGTGAGCCTATGATTGAGCGTCGCCAAGGCTTAGTTGATCGCTCTAAAACTATCTGGGCTCTCGTAAATCCTAACGATTACGAAGACGTTGCTCAATAATAAAATTAATCGGTTTTGATTATGGGAAAGAAGCTACTGACTCTCAATATTGGAGCATCTTCAGTTACTTTAGCTGAATATGATGCCGGCGGTAAATCCCTTACTTTATTAAAATACGGTAAGGCTACTCTAGCAGCTCCGCTTGATTCTGGTAATGTAACGACGATTCTCGCTCCGGCGCTTCACGAAATAATGCGCACTAAGGGGATAAAGCCTGGTAAGGTATCTATATCGATATCAGGCCAAATGGCGTTCTTACGAAATGCCGCGATTCCTTTCGCTGGGGGTCAGGATAAATTCGAGACTCTCGTAAGATACGAAATCGAGCAGAATATTCCATTCCCGATTGATGAGATGGTCTGTGATAGCCATATTCTCGGTGATACGGTAACTGGGGATAAGTCGGTTATTATTGTTGCTTCGAAAGTAGATCAGATAGAGAATCTTGTAGCGGCTGTCAAGTCAGTGGGATTTGACCCAGATGTGATTGATGTAGCGCCCATTTCGTTAATCAACCTTCTTCAGGCGAGCCCCACTTACGAAGGCGGCTGTGCTGTTATACTTGATATTGGCGCTAAAACCACATCTCTTTCAATTGTAGAGGGCGAAAAGATTTATAATCGCGCTATTCCGGTAGCTGGCAATACTATTACTAAAGAAATTGCCCAAGCCTTAGGGTGTTCTATAGATGACGCCGAGAATTATAAGTGTCAAAACGCTTATGTATCGATGGGCGGCGTTACGGAGGACGAAGACGAGACTTTAGATCGCGTATCTAAGGTATGTAGATCTGTCGCGACGCGTCTTCACGCCGAGATTACCCGCTCTATTAATTTTTATCGTAGCCAACAGGGTGGAGCAACTCCAGCGAAGCTTTATTTGACGGGTGGTACGGCATTACTACCTCAGCTCGCAGACTTCTTCCAGGATTCTCTTCAAATAGAGGTCGCGTTTCTTAATCCTTTTGACACGGTATCAGTAGCGGCTACCTGCCAGGCTCCTGAGCTTGAGTATGATAGTGTTTATCTCTCAGCGACAACGGGTTTAGCTTTCCGAGCCGCGGAGCGCGCTTCAATCGCTATTAATCTATTACCGCCGTCAATAACATTGGCCCGTAAAGAAGCCAAGCGCATTCCGTTCGTTGCGATTGGATC
Source organism: Kiritimatiellia bacterium (assembly GCA_017631385.1). Lineage (GTDB taxonomy): Bacteria > Verrucomicrobiota > Kiritimatiellia > RFP12 > UBA1067 > UBA1067. Next base: position 17,175 of record JAGBTH010000016.1, on the reverse strand, counting down.
AGCGTCCCTCGTAGCGGCGGCTGTATTTAGCTACTTCTCTCAGACTAATGAATTAGAAGCTTTACGCTCTGAGGAAGAGTCTTTATCGGCGGAGCTTTCGCGTCTTGACAGTATAGAAAATAATAATAAGAAGGCTATCGAAAAGTTTGAAGCCGAGAAGGGCGCTTCTTTAGCATTGGCGAAGAGACTCTTTAAGCGAGATGCTTATCTAAAACGCATAGAGACGGTCCGTAAAGCCATAGAGGGCGATATGTGGATCGCTAAATGGGATGAAAAGGCTGTAACAGTTAAAACTGAAGAACCTAAGGTTCAGCCTTCTCGCCGCGGGCGCTCTCGCGCGCGCCAACAGCCTGTCAAGCAGCGTACTGAGGTTGTAACTACGGTTACTCTTCGTGGCTGGAGAGATCAGACCCAAAGCCTCGCCGAGAAAGAATCTGAGAGTACTATCGCGGATCTCTTAAAAAAGCGTCTCGAAAAGACTGGAGCTTTCGCTACTAATGGAGTGGAGATAGTAGGCGCGCCTACCATAGGTCGTAAGAGCAGTCTTCAGCAGGTTGAATTGAATCTGAAGTTTGAGGAGCCAAAATGGAAATGAGTAAAAACCAGCTTAAAATGGCCGTTATCGGTGGAGTAGGTGTAGTTATTGCACTTGCAGCTTTCGGTATGGTTGTAATGAATTCTTCAGCAGTTACGGAACTTCGTGATAAAATTGCTCAAGAGCGCTCGTCATGCGCTCAAAAGCGAGGTATATCATCTCAAGTAGCCAAGAAGGCTGAGGAAGCTAGAAAAGCTCTTAGCGAAAAGGCTTTAGCGGCGTATGATTACGTTTCGACTAACGATTTACAAGTTGCTAAAGTTATAGAAGGTGCTAAATTGCAAAATTTAATGAATGCCGATTATGAGCGTTTTAAAAAGTTGCCTGAAGGTACTTCGCGAAAGATTATCAAGGAGGATTTCGCCTTTGGTAAGTTCGGCGATTACATTAAGGGTAAAGTTCCCAGCAAGGAGGAAGCTCAGCTTTTGTCGCGTCAGTGGAATGACGTTAGCATATTAGCTGATATCTTAGTAGATGCCGGCGCGACGGAATTAACTGACGTAAAAGTGATTACGCCTAAGAAGGAGGAGCCTACAAATACAAATCAGCGTGGGCGTGCTTCTCGTGGTAGAAACGTGGCGAATACCGCGAATGCCGATAACGCTAAGTATGCTAGTGAGAATGAGTCGTATGAGATAACTTTTCTTGCGCGTCCCGCGGCGCTCGTCAAGTTTTTGAATTTGATTGCATCCTCTAAAAGATTCTTCGCTGTCGACTCTCTTAAATTTGAACAAGTGGGAGATCCTCTTTTGCAAGCGATTGGCGCTGATTCAAAGGAAGAGTCGACACGAAAGAATAAGAAGGTTAATAAAGAAGAAGAAGACCCCAGTCTTAGTAAGATCTGTGTAACTGATCCTGCGACGACCGAGCCATTTACCGTGACGATGAAGATTTCTGCGATGATATTTACAGAGAAGGAGGAGGCGAAATGAGTATTCGCAAATCCGACGGCGATTTCTTTAAATCGCATTGGGATAAAATAGTAGCTCTTGGCGGAGTTGCGGTTTTATTAGGGGCTATCGTATTTAAGGTTGTCATCTCTTCGGATGGCTCTGAAGGGGGGATTGTCTCTGGCGGGGCTGCAAGAGCGCGCAATGAAGACTCAAAAAACAACATTAGTGCATTGGAGGCTGTTTTTGGTCGAGTTTCTAGACCTGAGGCGCTCTCGGAAATACCTGATGATAAGAAGAGCTTTTTAGCCTCTGAGTTTCGCGTTTCCTGTTCATCCCCAGAGGGTAGGGGGTGCGGTCGTCCTATCCCAGATGGCTTGAAGGTATGTCCTCATAAGGATTGTCTCGTTAAACAAAGTGCGGATGTAAAGGTAATTGTTGACGCCGATGAAGATGGGCTTTTAGATGATTACGAGAGGAAGTTCGGTCTTGATCCTGCAGTAGCTGATGCTGATGCGGATAAAGATGGTGACGGATTTTCTAATATGGAAGAGTTTAAGGCGAATACTAATCCTTCGGATAGCTTATCTCATCCTAGCTACTTAGATTATATTGCTATGGCGGCTCCTCTTAAGCAGGAGTTCTCGACATTGCAATTTACTGGTACATCTCCCCTTGGTGATGACTTTAGATATTATTTTAAGCAGCCTGGTCGTCAAAATGAGGTTGATAGAGGTAATTTAAAGGCTGTTAAGGGCGGTGAAATTTCTAATGAAGTCAGTAATAAAAAAGACCTCTATAAGGCGGGTTATATTGTAGTTGGTTTTGAGAAAAAGACAGTGTATAGAACCTTAGCTGGCGGTATGAAGTTACCGAAAGATGTTTCGGAAGTAGCCTTAAAGCGGGTAAGTGATGGTAAGGTTATTAAGTTTGTGATAGGAGCTGCTAAGACGCCTACGGATGTTCAAGCCACTCTCTCGTGTGATCGAGCGGGGGTAGGTTCCATCACGGTTGTTGAAGGTCAGAAGTTTAAAATTAAGGATGAAGAATATGTGGTTGTAAAGATACTTGGTAAGGGGAATGGACAAGCGCGTGAAACAGTTATGGTAAGGAATATAAAAACCGAAAAGGCGCGAGTAATCGAAGCCCTTGAATAATTAACGAAAAAAGTCTATAATATATACGATAATCTCAAGGAGTATTATGCTAAAAAAGAAGACTTTCAGGAATTTAACAGTACTCGCAGCCACAGCGGCGTTTGTAACCGCTGGTTATAATGTGTTTGCGCAAGATGATCTCGACGATTTGTTGAGCGATATTAGCGCTACCCAGACTGAGGCGAAAAAGGAAGAGCCTAAGGCGGCACCTGTGGTTGAACCGCAGGTCGTTGAAGCTCCTGTTCAGGAGGCAGCTCCCGTTCAGGCTGAGGCGCCTAAGGCTAGCGAAGAAGTTGCCGCTGTTGAATCACCAGCAGAGGCTCAAGAGCCTGTTGCCGCTACGGAGCCTGTAGAAGCGAAGGATGAGCCTAAGAGCGACTCTCAGGTAGCCGAGGCGACTGTAGGCGGCCTTAAGCCTGCTGAGAATCTTAGCGCTGGCAGTAAAAAGGTAACCGACGAGCAGTTGCTCGATGCGTTACGTAAAACTCAGGAGCTCCGCTTTAAGACTCATAAAATTCAGGCTGAACGTGAAATTCAGGAGGCCGAAAAGTGCATGTCGTCCGAGGATTATCAAGAAGCGGCTCGTCACTACGCATTAGCGAAGAATCTTCTTGGTTCTGCGCCAACGCTCGCAGCTCTTAGGAAGAAGTGCGATATCGGCATTGCCGAGGGTCTCTATTTAGCTGCTCTTCAAGAAGATTCTACTGGTCGCCGTGATCGCGCTCTAAAATTGATTGAAATGGCTATTGAGCGCCGCCATCCTAAGGCTCGCCGTCAACATGAGGCGTGGGTAGCCGAGGGCGACCCTAAGGTTCATAAGGCTGATATCTCTGAGGTATCTCATCGTCGCAATGAGGATGATTATAAGGCTAAGAGAGCTGAATATAATCAGCACCTTAAGCGTGCGCAGCAGTTGCTCGCGGTGCGCGATCTTGATCGTGCTCGTGATGAGGTTGAACTCGTACTTGACTCTGATCCCCATAACACCGAGGCTCTTAGACTACTTGAGAAGGTTCATAAAAAGCGTAGAACCATTATGAGTAAGGAGCGCGAGGTTACTCGCGAGGGTATGATGGCGGATGTTGATAAGGCTTGGCGTCCTAATTATGCTACCGATGTTCGTAATGTTGAAGTTGTTGAAGATACGACTAAAACGCCTAAAGCTGATAATGAGGATACAGCTTCGCTTGAGCAGAGTATCATTACTCGTATGAAGGCGATGCGTTTACCCGCTATTTCATTTAAGCCCCCGGCGACGCTCACCGACGCTATTGAGTTTTTCCGTCAGGCGTCTAAGGACTACGATCGCCCCGATATTCCTTTAGAGCAGCGCGGCTTTAACTTTTACTTTAAGCCTTCTGAGCCGATTCAGGCGGCGGCCGCTGCCGAGGAGCCCGCGGCTGATCAGGGTTTTGGCGCCGATGCGTCTTCGAGCGCCGCTCCTGTTGCTGGTGGTGCGGGTCCAATTATCCCGATTATTTCTGCTAGCGATATTAGCTTTTATGATGCCCTTAAGCTCGTTTGCGAGGCGGTAAATTATAAGTTTACTGTTAAGGGTCCTATGATTACTGTTATGCATAAGGATGCCTGCATCGAAGAAATGCATACTCGTAGCTTCCCTGTGCTCTCCTCGTTTATGGAGCGTATGGATACCGCTCAGACCGATGTTCAGGATCTTCGCAATAGCGGTAACGCTGGCTTTACTCTTACAGCTAGAGCTCCCGCTAATAATGATGGAGGCGAGAATAAGGAGCAGGATTGGAAGGAGTTCTTCCGCCTTATGGGCGTTGAATGGCCTGAGGGTTCATCGATTATGTATATTAGAACTCTCGGTAAGCTTCGCGTTAAGAATACTATCGAAAATCTCGCTGAACTCGAGAATGCTCTTAACGAGATGAATATGAATCCAACTCTTATTGAGATTGAGACTCGCTTTGTTGAAGTCTGTCAGGACGATCTTAATTCTCTTGGATTTGAGTGGATTCTTAATAGCGACTATTCTCTTGGATTAGGAAGACGCTTAGATAAGGCTTTAGGAATTAAGAAGGGTACTTTTACTGCGCCTACTTCAGGGGACTCTCCTAATACTCCTAATACTCCTGATAGCATTTGGGGTGACCCCACCCCAGGTGGTCCTGGAACTAATATTAAAGATCCATCAGTAGGCAGTTCTACTTCTACTTATGCTAATGGTAACGGAGCTTCATGGATTAGAGATTATGATGCTGGTGCTAAAGGAAGTGTTGGTTTTAATCGTACAGGTGGAGATACTGGATATGGCACTAATAATCGCTATCTCTCTACTTTGGGTAATCATATTAACGGCGAGGGATACTCAACAAATGATCAGTTTATGCGCGTAAACGCGTTCCTTGGATCTGCTGACCTCTCGATGATTCTTCACATGCTCTCTCAGCGTAGCGACACCGATTTACTCTCGGCGCCTAAGGTATTAACTCGCTCTGCCGAGCAGGCTGTTATTAAGGTAGTAACTCTCTATCGTTATCCTCGCGACTACGATGTTCAGCTTCAGAGTTCTAGGAGCAGTGGTTCTGATTATGGTGGTGGTAGCCAAAGCGCGATTCTCGCTATCGTTGAGCCTGGAGAGTTCGAAACTCAAGAGGTTGGTGTTATTCTTGATGTAACGCCTACGCTTACCGATAACGGCAACTTAATCGACCTTCAGCTCAATACTCAAGTTATTGACGAGCCTACTTGGAAGAACTATGGTATGCGTATTCCTTTTACAGGAAATAGTTCATTACAAAACTTTGAAGGCATTGGAGGAATCTTTGAAGGTTTAGCTAGTGTTCTTGGTTCGCTGGGGACTGGTTTATCAGGAACATTGCAAGAGGCGTTTGCGGAAAGAGCAGTAGCGTCTGCAACTACGGCATTAGATAGTCTTACAACGTCAACTTCTGAAAATTTAACGTATTACGATGCCCCGATGGAGCAGCCGTTCTTCCATATCCGTTCAATTGATTCTAAGGTTTCTGTTTATCCTGGAGCTACGATAGTTATGGGTGGTCTTATCACCGAACAGCGTAAGGCTATGGATGATAAGGTTCCGTTCTTAGGCGACATACCTTTCATCGGTCGTCTCTTCCGCAGTCACTCGGAGTTGTCTTCTAAGCGTAATCTCCTTATCTTCGTAACTACGCGTCTTGTAGATGCTCACGGTCGCGAAGTAAAGATTCAGCCGACTTCCTCTACAGCGCCCGCTGCAGATGTTAAGCCCGCGCCAGAGAGATAATAGAAATTTAAGATGAAAGTATGTCTCACAGGAGGGATTGCCTCAGGCAAATCCCTCCTTTCGCGTTATTTAAATGAGTTAGGCGTTAAGACTATTGACGCCGATGATATTGTACATACTATAATTCCTAAAGAAGAGCGCGAAAGACTTCGAAAAATCGTCTTCACTAATCCTGATGCTCGTAAAGAACTAGAGTCTAGAATTCACCCCCTAGTTCGTCAAAAGATTTTAGATTTCCTTGAAAAGAACAGTTCTCTTTATTCTTTAGGAGACAGGAGTCAGGAGTTAGGAGTTAGGAGTCAGGAGTCACTAACTCCTAACCCCTATCCCCTAGCTCCTCCAATAGCTATAATTCCTCTTCTTTTCGAGGTGCAATGGGAGAAAGATTATGATATAATAATATGCGTTCTCTCATCGCGCGAGAAGCAGATTGAGAGAATGACGGCTTTACGCGGCTACAGTCGCGCCGAAGCCGAGGCTCGACTCGCCGCCCAGATGGATCCGGCGATAAAAGCCGCGAAATCAGATTATGTGATTTTGAACGATTCTACCGACGAAGACTTGAAGGCAGAAGCTGTAAAGCTAGTTGAGTATCTCGTTTCAAGATCCAAAGCCTAAAAGTAAGGTAAAGATATGTCCGAAGAATTAGATGTTTTCGCGATGAGCGCGAAGAGCGCTAAGCCATCGCCAGCTCCGAAACCAGCCCCAGCTCCTCAGCCTGTTCAGGGGGCTAAGAAGGCATTTCATAAAAATCATCATCAGCAGTTTCCGCGTCGTGATAAGCCTAATAATTCACCTATTCGCGGGTCTAATGGTTCTGAGTCGGTAAATCCGCTACTTAATGCGCCATTACCTCAGGAGCAACGCGCGCAGGCTCAAGAAGTAGCTTCTAACCCTAATCGTAATCCCGATTTACCTGAATATCGCTTAGCCGATATTCAAATTTGGCCGCCTCAGCAGATTGTTGACTGTATGATGCCTGGCGCTGATCCCGAAGAATTAGGTACGTACCGTAAGCATGAGCTTATTTTCGCCGCTATCCGCTCTTATCTCGCTAAGGGTGGTGCTGTATTGGCGAGCGGATGCTTAGAGATTATGCGTGAGGGTCATGGCTTTTTGCGCTCAGCTAAGAATAACTTTCTCGCCTGTCCTGAGGATGTCTTTGTAACTCAGCAGCAGATTCGCCGCCACGCCTTAAGAACCGGAGATATTATCGAAGGTCCTATTCGTGATCCGCGTGATAGAGATAGATTTTTCTGTTTAGGTAATGTAAATACAGTTAACGGTAAGGAGCCCTCGGTCGCAGCTCGCGTCGTTCACTTTGAGAATCTTACGGCTACATTCCCAACGCGTCGAATTATTTTAGAGACTGATCCTAAGGAATATTCAACGCGTGTTATCGATTTATTTACTCCTATTGGCTTTGGTCAACGCGGTCTTATAATAGCGCCGCCTCGTGTAGGTAAGACCGTTCTTCTCCAAAAGATGGCTAATGCGATTTCGACCAACCATCCTGATGCGATGCTTATCATTCTTCTTATTGATGAGCGTCCTGAAGAAGTAACCGATATGCAGCGCAATACTAAGGCGATGGTTCTCTCGTCGACATTCGATGAGGAGCCTCAGCATCATGTTAATGTAACCGAGATGGTTCTCGAGATGTCTAAGCGCCAAGTTGAGAACGGCCGCGATGTGATTATTCTTATGGACTCGATTACCCGAATGGCTCGTGCGTATAATACGGTTCAGCCTCATTCTGGTAAGATTTTAACTGGTGGTGTAGACGCGCTCGCGATGCATCGTCCTAAGCGCTTCTTCGGCGCGGCACGTAATATCGAGGGTGCTGGCTCTCTTACGATTATAGCGACCGGTCTCGTTGATACTGGTTCTCGTATGGACGAGGTAATCTTCGAAGAGTTTAAGGGTACGGGCAATATGGAAATCGTACTCGATCGCTCTCTCGCCGATAAGAGAATCTTCCCGGCGATTGATATTGAGAAGTCTGGTACACGTAAAGAAGATCTCCTCTTAGAGCCTCTTGAGCTTGAGAAGACTTGGGGTATGCGCCGACTTCTTTCGCCCGCGGGCTCGGAGTCTGCTATGAAGAGCGTTCTTAATTCGCTTAAGAAGACTAAGTCTAATCCTGAGTTCCTTCTCGCGCTTGATCTAAAAAATCTAGGATAATAAAATGGATAAAAAAAAGGCACTCCTCGTTAGAATCTTAATAGGATTTATTTTAGGTTCACTTCTTGGCTTAGGCCTTTCTAAATGGTGTTCAAGCGAGACTCTATCTCGCTTGATGCCGTTTATAGAGCCTTTCGGTAATGTGCTTGTATCGATGTTAAAGATGGTCGTATATCCGATCATTCTTTTTTCGCTTATTTATGGAGCTGCGTCGATACCGCTTAAGAAGTCAGGTCGCGTAGGGGGGCTAGTTATGCTATGGTATTTCGCGACATCTGTTTTTGCGACTGTGTTTGGCGTTGCCCTAGCTTGGCTAATGAACCCATCTGTTAATGGCGCTAAAGAATTAGCTTCAACTTATATGGAAGGTGCTAATAAGATAACGACTTCTACTGCTGCTAATTCATTCGGTGACTTTATCGTTGGTATCTTCCAAAATCCTTTCGCCGCGTTAGCAGATGGATTATTTTTACCTATTATTGTTTTTGCTATTGCGTTTGGCCTAGCCGCTCGCTGCATTATAGATGCCGAGGGTGAGGGAGCATCATCTGTACGCACAATGATTACTGTTATTGACGGTGCTCAACAGGCGATGTTTAAATTAATTGATTGGGTAATGCTTTATTTCCCATTTGGCGTTTTCGCATTATCGTTAGTTAATTTTGCCCAAAATGGCACATTGCTTTTTGGTCCATATCTTCGAATAGCCTCGTGTGTTATTGTTGGCGTAGCTGCGATGATGTTTATTATTTATCCTTTGGCTATAGCTATATTTTGCCGCGAGAATCCTCTTAAGGCATTGCGTAAAATTAGGCCCGCGATGCTTACCGCGTTTGTGACTCGCTCCTCAGCGGCGACGCTTCCAGTATCGTTTAAGTCAATGGATGATTTAGGGGTATCTCGCTCGTTGTCGAGTTTTTCGCTCCCGATGGGCGCTACTGTAAATATGGATGGCGTTTGCGTACATCTTCCAGTATTTGTAATTCTCGCGGCGAATATTTTCGGCTATGATTTATCGCTAAGTCAGATAGCGATGCTCTGTCTTTCTATTATGTTCGCGTCAGTTGGCGCGGGCGGGATACCTGGTGGATCGGTATTCCTTCTTTTTATGGTTCTCGAAGGGATGGGTCTGCAAGCCGATCAAGTTTCATTGGTAGTCGCTTTAGCATTGGGTATTAATCCGATTCTTGATATGTTCGAGACGAGTTGTAATGTTACTGGCGATAATGTTTGTACTTATATTGTCGCTAAGAAAAATGGGATGGTTGATGAGTCTAACCTTAAGGAGTAGTTGTAATGAAGATTCTGATTACAGGCGGTAATGGTATGTTGGGGCGAACGCTCCAAGAGTCGTTTAAAGATGACGAAGTTATTGTTGCCGATTTACCTGAATGCGATATTACCGACCGCTCAAGGATAGCCGCTTTCTTCGCCGAGGCCGATCCTGATGTTGTGATTCACGCTGCCGCCATGACGAATGTCGATGGCTGCGAGGCGAATAGTGAACTCGCTTATAAAATTAATGAAGAGGGTACTCGTAATGTCGCTATTGTCTCAGCCGCTATGAATGCTAGGCTTATAGCGATTTCTACTGATTATGTTTTTTCGGGCGAGTTGGATGAAGGGCGGGAATCCTGGAGCGAGGAGGATACGCCGCGCCCTCGAACAGTTTATGGTGCGTCTAAATTCGCAGGCGAAGAGATGATTCGTGCGCTCTATCCCGAGGCTGTTGTTTTAAGAGTCGCTTGGCTCTATGGTGCTGGGGGTCCGAGCTTTGTGCATACGATGGTTAAGCTTCTTTCATCTGAGGGTGAGGCAGTAAAGGTAGTTAATGATCAGTTTGGTAACCCAACTAGTGCTAAAGCGGTAGCTGATGTTATAAAGTTTATTCTCTCTAAACCATCGGTAGAAGGTACTGTTCACGCTACGTGCGAAGGAGTGGCGAGCTGGTATGATTTAGCGGGCGAACTTAAAAAGCTTATGCCGTCATTAAAGCGCGAGTTAGTTCCTTGTACAACTGCCGAGTTCCCTCGCCCAGCGCCGCGCCCCGCTAATTCGGCGCTAGAGAAGCGCGTTCTTAAACTTTTAGGGTATACTATGAGTAATTGGCGCGAGGCGCTCGCAGATTTTGTATTAACAGAATTTAAATCCAATTAAGAAGGTTATAAAGGTGAGAGTTTGGGGAATAACAGGAACTAACGGTAAAACTACGACAACGTGGATTTTATCTGAATTTCTTAAATCTGGGTATATAACAACTGTAGAGGTTAATACCTTACAGCGTAAGTTTTCAACTGGTTATACAACGCCGCCATTACCGGTATTAAAATCTATTTTCGATGAGATGGTTGAAAATGGCGTTAAAGATTGTGTAATGGAAGTATCATCTCACGCGATTCATCAAAATCGAACAGGCGATACGGTTTTTGCGGGCGGAGCTTTTACGAACTTATCCCAAGATCATTTAGATTATCATAAAACGATGGATGAGTATTTTCGTGTAAAGCTCTCCTTCGCTGAGAAAATTGCCGCGACATATTCGCCTAAGCCTACTGATGGACGTCGCGATATGCCGCCATTCGTAGTTTGTTTAGATGGCGAAAATGGCGAGAAGATGTTAGAAGCAGTTGGTAAATTGCCTCTTAATGTTATTCCTGTTACTATAAAAAGGCCGCGTTATGATCTAACTAACCTAAAACTTGTTGGGGATTATAATAAGTCTAATGTTTTAGTAGCTGCTGCGCTCGCCGAGGCTGCTGGCGTTGATCCCGATCAAATTCAAAAAACGATTCCTCTTTTAGTGCCTCGCTGGGGACGCTTAGAGTACGTTGAATCTAAGTCAGAGGGTAAGGTTTATGTAGATTTCGCTCATACGCCCGATGGCCTTGAAAAAGTCTTAGAGGCGGCGAGAGGTTTTACAGAAGGTAAACTTTGGGTTGTTTTTGGCGCGGGTGGCGATCGAGACCCCTTAAAGCGACCTAAAATGGGTGAAGTCGCGAGTAGACTCGCGGATGTTGTAGTTGTTACGAGTGATAATCCGCGCAGCGAAGAGCCGATGGCGATAATCAATGATGTCATGAAGGGCGTCTCTCCCGGTGGCGATGTTCGCATTGAGAGTGATCGCGCGAAGGCGATTTCGCTCGCGCTTTCGGGAGCTAAGAAGGGCGATGTAGTTCTTATTTGCGGTAAGGGCCACGAAACAACCCAAGAAATCAATGGCGTTAAGTATCCCTTTGATGATCGTGAAGTTGTTAAGGAATGTGAAGTTAAAAAATAAATGATTTCGCTTAACCTAAAAAGCTGTATTTTTAATAAAGAGCGTGAAATGAGACTTGATTCATTTCTTCTCTTGCAGTTGCTTTTAGGCTTTAGTATCGCTAATCTTTGTTTTCTTATTAATGTTCCATTAAATGCGTGGCAATTTTGGGCTTCATTCGTCTTGGCTACTGGATTCGCTTTTTTGCATTCGCTAAAGTCTGGGTTTATGATGATAGCCTTGAATGCCTTGATGTTTATTTTAACGCTTTATACATTTACATATACTCATTTTGACGCGTCAGTTTGTCACTTGCCGATATCTCACTTTTTGCAAGATGGGTGGAATCCTATTAAGGATTTATCAGTAGATACGATTCGTGGTTACTTCGCTAATCGAGGAGTTTCGAATATGATGGACTTTGCGGTTTATCATATTATAGCAGCTCCTAAGTTCTCTCAGATTCTTGCCGCCCAGATGCAATCGGCATTTGGGTTATTAACGGCTGGCGGGTATGCTCTTTGGTTTATGTGCTTTGCATTAGCCATAAGTGCACATCGTTTTTCGTGCCGAGCTTTTAAGTTCTCTAGTATAATATCTATTATATTTGCAGTTTTAGTAATTACGAATTTAATTCTTGTAGAAGCATGCTTTTGGGGGTTAGTCGATTATGTTTCTTATTCGGCTATAGCGATATCCGCTTTTTCACTTCGTGTATGGATGGATACTAAATGTAAAATAGATCTTGCTTCATTTTTCGCTAGCGCGGTAATTGCAGTATCTACTAAGATGAATAGCATTGTTTGTATTTGTTTGCTTTTAATCTTAGCGGCGATTGTTGGGCGTAAGAATAAGGATATGCGCATTGGTATAATCATATTTCTAGTTTCGCTTCTTTTCTTCTGTATTATTCCTTATTGGGCGTCGTCATGGCATTATGGTTCTCCCTTTTACCCTGCACACAGTTTTAGAGCTGATGTACAGCTTATGGATTTAACTGGCGATTTTATCGGTAATGAAGACTCATCTAAAATGGGTTATGTAGCCCGAATGGTTTATGCTTGGGTAAGCCGCCCGCTGGCGATTTTGGGGTGTAAGTGGTGGTATTCTTTAGAGAGTTTTAATCCTCATTGGAAAGTCGAATTTTTAACTAGAGGTCAGGGCCCATTCTTCTCGTTTTTGCTTTGGTTTAGTGCAATCCTTTCGCTTTTTATTAATCGCAATCGCACGACACTTGTTGGTTGGGTATTGCTGCTAGCTTTCTTCTTAGTTCCAGTTAAATACATTGGATATCCTAGATATGCCTGCTTTGTCTATTTTGTAGTTATTTTATTATGGTTTAATATTTTATGTGCGATTCCATTAAAGATGAAAAAACTTTTTTTCTTAGTGCCTGCGTTATTTGCTAGCGTTGCATTCTGTAAATGCGTGGCATTATTTTTTAAACAAGTTCATGGCGAAGGAGTTCGCCAAAAGAACATTTATAAAATTGCGAAATATGGAGATTATTCTTGTCCGAAAGAATCTTTGGAAGGATGGGAGTATTCAGTTGTAAATAGATTTTTACTTGAAGGCGCATCTTTTACATCGCAAGGTACTAATTTAGTTCATATTTCATGGCCGTTAGAATTTTCGGGTCCTCGTTTAGTAGAGCGTGATAAATCACTTTCTCGGCGTTTATTTTATACCTTCCCGAGACCTCTTTTAATTTCGCGAAGTTTTAAGAAAGGGGATTGCAAATGATGTCTAAAAAGAATGTAGCGGCAGTAATCCCCGTTTTCAACCCAGAGCCAGGGCTTAAAACATTGGCTACTTCCCTTCTCGAATCGTACGATACTGTACTTGTTGTCGATGATGGCAGTATTGAAAATAAGGAAGATTTTAATTTATTACCTAGAGGGATTACAATAATTCGCCACGAAGTTAACCGCGGCAAAGGCCGAGCGATTAAAACGGCGATAGCCTGGCTTAAAGAAAATCGTCCTAATATAGCGGCGGCAGTTTTCGTTGATGGCGATGGTCAACATAGAATTTCAGATGTTGCTAATGTTGTTGATAGATCTTTAGAAACGAATCGAGCTGTTTTAGGAGTGCGAGATTTCTTTAAAGCTGGAGTTCCGTTTAGAAGTCGATTAGGTAATATCGTAACAGCGTTTTTAGTTAGACTCATGTATCGAATATCGATATATGATACTCAAACTGGCTTAAGAGCGATCCCAAGTCGATTATTTAATATGATGCTTGATATCGAAGGCGAGAGATTTGAGTATGAGATGAGGCTATTCGGTATGTTGGCGGATTTTAAGGAAGTGCTAGAGCAGGTGCCGATCGAGACGATTTATATAGCTAGTAATCGCGCATCGCATTTTCGCCCTGTTCGAGATACTATAAGAATTTATCGCGGACTATTTGGCGGGAGATTTTTAAAGTTTATTGCTTCATCATTGACAGGATTTCTTGTCGATAATGCGGTTTTTACAGTTTTAGTTTGGATGTTCGGATTATTTGCAATAACGAGAAGCTTTAATATTTTTGTATCTTTAGTTGTAGCGCGAATTATTTCAGCTGGAGTAAATTATCTTTTAAATCGTCATTTAGTATTTAATTCTAAGGCTAAGAGAAGTCTCTCGCTCAGTAGGTATGCGATACTCGCTATCGCTATTATGGTACTCTCGTATGGTGGAACGCTTATCTTAACTTATCTATTCGACGCCTGTGGAGTGCGTATTACAGGTATTAAAATTATTGTAGATATAATATTATTTTTGTTGTCGTATAAGCTACAGAAAATATGGGTTTTTAAATGAGCCTTTAAAAGAGAAAAGTAGATGAATATTGAAATTACAAATGCGAGAATGCATAATCTTAAGGGAGTTAATGTAACGATCCCTCGAAATTCTCTTACTGTAGTAACTGGGCTTTCGGGTAGTGGTAAGTCTTCTCTCGCTTTTGATACGCTTTATGCTGAAGGTCAACGCCGTTATGTAGAATCGCTCTCAGCGTATGCGCGGCAGTTCCTAGATCGCTTAGCTAAGCCCGATGTAGAGAAAATCGAAGGTCTTAGCCCCGCTATTTCGATTGAACAGAGAACTACGAGTGGTAATCCAAGGTCAATCGTCGCTACGGTAACTGAGATTCACGACTACTTGCGTCTTCTTTACGGCTCTGCTGCCATAGCTCATTGCCCTCAATGCGGTAAGGCTGTTCGTCGCCAAAGCGCCGAAGAGATTGTTGATACAGTATTAAAAACCTCTGGTAAGGCGATAATCTATGCTCCAGTTGTAAAAGGTAAAAAGGGGCGGCACGAATCAATTTTCGAAGAGCTAAAGCGTAAAGGTTTCGCACGCGTTAGAGTTGATGGTATAGCTTATTTATTAGAAGAGGCTCCTCAGCTCGATAAGAAAAAATCTCATAATATAGATATTGTTATTGATCGTCTGGTATTACCCTGTGATAAAACCCGTCTTACAGATTCTGTAGAGCTCGCCCTAAAAGCTGGTGGCGGGATATTGAATATTGAATATATCGAAACTGGTAAGAGCGTAACATATTCTGAGCTTAATGCGTGCGTAGACTGTGGGATATCATTTGACGAATTAAAGCCGCGCAGTTTTTCGTTTAATTCGCCTTTTGGCGCGTGTCCCGTCTGCTCGGGCTTAGGTCAGCTTTATTTCTTCGATGAGGATTTAGTTGTACCAGATAAGACTTTACCTTTAAGAGAATGTATTCATCCTTGGCGACGCGCTGGGCATAATGCGATAATGTATTATAACGCGCTTTTGGAACAGATATCTATACAGTATAAGGTTGATCTTTCAACTCCATACGAGAAATTACCAGCCGCATTTCGTAAAAATTTAATGCACGGCTTTAAGGATGATCTTGTACTTCCTTGGCGCAGTGTCGATAGACCTTTTGAAGGCGTATTAGCCACGCTTCAAAAGCGGTTGGAAGAAGCTCCGGATGATGAGACTCGCGCCAAATATGAATCGTACCAGAGTTATAAAGTCTGTCCCGAATGTAATGGCGCGAGATTAAGAGCTGAGTCACGAGCTGCGAAGGTAGCGGGTAAGACGATAGTCGAGGTTATGGCTATGAGTATTACCGACGCGCTTAAGTTCTTTGATTCAATAGACGAGAAGGGTGATTCGCGCTTCGCGGGTTTAGGCGAAGTGATGAAAGAGATTCGCAGGCGACTTAAGTTTCTTATTGATGTTGGCTTAGATTATCTTACCTTAGATCGTGCGTCATCGACTCTTTCGGGCGGTGAGATGCAGCGTATTCGCTTAGCCACTCAGATAGGTTCTGGACTAACAGGTGTACTTTATGTTTTAGATGAGCCGACGATAGGATTACATCCTCGCGATAATGAGCGATTAATCGCGACCTTAAAGGGTTTAAGAGATCGTGGTAATACGGTAGTAATTGTTGAGCATGACGAAGAGATGATGCGCGCGGCGGATTGGATAGTTGATTTAGGTCCTGGCGCAGGACGCGAAGGTGGTCGCGTTATGTATCAGGGCGATTTTAACGGCCTTTTGAAATGCGGATCCTTGACAGCTCAGTATTTAACTGGCGAAAAGACCGTTTCCTCTCAGGGGTCAGTAGTCAGTAGTCAGGAGTCAGGAGTTAAACAAAAGGCTTCCCTGACTCCTAACCCCTATCCCCTAACTCCTAACTCCTTTCTCACCATCACGGGATGCTCAGAGCATAATTTAAAGAATGTAACGGCGCATTTCCCGATTGGAGCTTTTACGGTAGTATCAGGAGTTTCGGGATCTGGTAAGTCAACTTTAGTTGAAGAGACTCTTAAGCGAGCCTTAATGAAGAAGTTTTATAACTCTAAGGCTCAGCCAGGTAAGTATAAAAAGCTAACGGGGGATGAGAATTTCGATAAGGTTATTGAAATTGACCAGTCTCCGATTGGGCGAACGCCGCGTTCTAACCCAGCGACTTATGTTGGGTTCTTCTCTGAGATTAGAGAGTTGTTTGCTAAAACCGAATCTGCACGAGCGCGAGGATATACGGCTGGGCGGTTTTCATTTAATGTTAAAGGTGGGCGCTGTGAAGTTTGCGGTGGTGATGGTGTTAGAAAACTAGAGATGAGTTTTTTACCTGATGTATATGTAACATGCGAGCAATGCGGAGGTAAGAGGTTTAATTCCGAAACTCTCGAAGTTACGTATGGAGGAAAGTCGATAGCTGATGTTTTAGAGATGACGGTAGCTGAGGCGTATGAATTTTTCGCTAAGGTTCCGTCATTAGCTCGAAAGCTTAAGACTCTCGTGGATGTTGGCTTAGGGTATATAGCCTTAGGGCAATCGGCGACAACACTCTCGGGCGGAGAGGCTCAGCGTATTAAGCTCGCGACAGAACTCTCGAAGCGCTCTACCGGTAAGACATTATATCTCTTGGATGAACCTACAACTGGACTTCATTTTGACGATGTTGCTAAATTAATGGATCTTCTTTTAAAGCTCCGCGATCAGGGTAATACGATAATCGTAATTGAGCATAATATTGATGTAATTCGTTCAGCCGACTGGATCGTCGATATGGGGCCTCTCGGCGGATCTGGCGGCGGTGAGGTAGTAGTTGAAGGGCCAATCGAAAAAATAAAGGCGTCTAAGCGTTCTTTTACCGCTAAATTCTTGTAATTTAAAAAGTTCATTTTAATTTTTTTTGAGGCAGTTTTGAAAATATTTTTTTAGGGGTAAAATTTAGGTGAAAAATGACGGCGTTTTTTGTCTAAAATAAGATAGCGTCATTTTATGCCCTCACGAGCTCGACGACGAGAAGTGCGCACCTTTTACCCGAGAAGTGCGCACTTCTCGACCGAG
>JAGBTH010000161.1 GCA_017631385.1 Kiritimatiellia bacterium | reverse complement strand
GCGGCAATCTTATCCTGTAGGATGCGGATATTTTGGCGCGAATGTTTTTGGCATCGTCGGCAATGAGCGAATACAGGTTACTCATAATGCCTTACATATACCGAACCCCGAGAACAAGAAAATAGCACTGACCAACGCTCTCGAAATTCGATTAAAAACAGATCATACTAATGAGACGAATTATGCTAGAGCTCTTGATTTAGATCGAGCTGTAGCGTGGACTAAGTATACCGTTAATGAGGTTAATTATAGACGCGAGATTTTCGCAAGTTACCCTGATAAAGTTTTAGTAATTCATCTTACGGCAGACAAAAAGGGCGCTCTAGATTTCGCGCTTGAGCCTTACGCTCCGTTTTTAAGAGAATATTCTAGAGATTCTCGTGGACGAGAAATTGGGCGACGCGCTGAGATTACAACAGATAAAACATCGCTTACTGTATATCAAGAGCTTAACGGTCTTAAAATTCGCTGTGCATCTCATTTTAGAGTCTTGTCGGATGGGATAGTTAATACAAGAAAGGATGCAATAGATATTAAGGGTGCTACGACGGCGACTATATTGATGGCAATTGATACGAATTATAGGCTATCGTCGGAGGTTTTTTGCGAAGAGGATTGGTCTAAAAAGCTTAAGCCGATAGATCCTCGTCCGTCAGCACGCGCGATTGTAGACGCGGCAGCTGAGCGTGGTTATGACTCTCTTTATAAGAGGCATATTGAAGATTATAAGTCTCTTTATTCGCGCGTTTCGATTGACTTAGGAGAAGATGAGAGCGACGACAAAACGGCGACAGCTCAGTTGATAGCTAATCAGCGTAAAGGACAGCGAAGTGCTAGGCTCGAAGAGACGTATATGCAGTTTGGGCGTTATTTACTTATATCGTCTTCGCGCCCAGGTACACTGCCGCCGAATCTACAGGGTGTTTGGAATTGTCATGAGGTTTCGCCTTGGGGAGCGGGGTATTGGCATAATATAAATGTTCAGATGAATTATTGGCATGCATTTAGTGGCAATCTCGCTGAATGTTTTGAAGCGTATGCTGATTTCAATGAAGCAGCGCGTTCGTCTAAGACATGGGAATGTTATAAGTTCGTACGAGAATATACGCCTGAGAATTTACCGGATAGAAATGAGCCGCTACCAGACTGGTGGATTTTAGGAACGGCTAATTATCCTTATATTGCCTTTGGTGGTCCTGGTGGTCATTCAGGCCCTGGCATAGGAGGTCTTACGACGTATCTTTTTACCGATTGGTGGGAATTTACCCAAGATAAAGAGATTTTAAGAAATCGTGTTTATCCCGCGTTGCACGGGATGGCGAACTTTCTTGTTAGATGCGTTAGAAATTTTGATGGTAAGTATCTGACCGTATTTTCGGCATCGCCTGAGCAGGTTTGTGATAATAAACGCGAGAAGTGGCACGATGATGTAATTGGCATTCCTTATTATCATACTATCGGTTGTGCATTTGATCAGCAGCTTATCTGGCAGAATGCACATGATCTTTTGAAGGTAGCCGAGATTCTTGGCACGAACGATTGGGTCGTATCGAAGTGCCGCGAACAGATTGATCGTTATGATCCTGTTCAGATCGGAGAGTCTGGCCAAATAAAGGAATTTCGAGAAGAGCGTTTTTACGGTGAAATCGGCGAGAAGCAGCACCGCCATATTTCGCAATTGGTAGGTCTTATGCCGGGCACTCTCATAACCCGCGAAACGCCCGAATGGCTTAAGGCGGCCCGCAAGACGCTTGAATTTCGTGGCGATCATTCAACAGGCTGGGCGTTGGCGCACCGTTTAAACGCATGGGCTCGTATAGGAGATGGTGATCGCGCGTATACATTGTTCAATAATCTCATCTGCGAGAAAACCTTCGATAATCTTTGGGATTCTCATCCGCCGTTCCAGATTGACGGTAATTTCGGCGGTACTTCAGGCGTAATAGAGATGCTTCTTCAAAGTCATGCCGGTTTTATTGATTTATTGCCAGCCTTGCCGAAGGCGTGGGCGAAGAAGGGTTCTTTTAAAGGGCTGTGCGCGCGCGGCGGATTTGAAGTCGACTGCGAATGGTGTGATGGAAAGCCGATAAAAGTTCAGCTTAGATCTAAAAATGGCGTAAAGGTCAAAAATGTCGATGTTCGCTTTAACGGTAAGCCGTTTAGTGATTATGAAATTGGTAGGTTTCTTTAAAATGATAGCTAAGCGAAGCGCAAAGGTTTAACTCGCCAATCTCGAACTTGAACTCCCAACTCCAACTTTTGCTACTAGGAAGCCTGTCCCCGAAATCTCTTCTTATAATGAAAGAATTTGGCGTTTGTAGGTGG
>JAGBTH010000160.1 GCA_017631385.1 Kiritimatiellia bacterium | reverse complement strand
TGGGTAGGAGTTAAAAATAAGTTTAAAGCGCCTCCGTCAAAAGGTTGGGTAATAAAAGACGGTACGCTTACGATGCGTCCAATTAAGGGTATTTCTCCTGAGGGCAATTGGTTCCCTCTTCCGCCTGAAGATCAAAAACTTGGCGATGGTGGTGATATTGTAACTGTTGGTAAGTATAAAGATTTTGCGTTTAAATTTGATTTTCGCCTTACTAAATATGCTAACTCAGGCGTTAAGTATTTTTATGACGAAAATCAGAATAAAGCTTCTTGTGAGGAGTATCAGATTTTAGAAAACGGTCACCCGGATTCCACTAAGGGTAAAGACGGTAACCGTAAGAGCGCGTCGCTCTATGATATCTTCCCGGCTAATGCAGATGATATTCTAAAGGCTCCCGGAGAATGGAATAGCGGTATGATAGTTTCTAAAGGCTCTAAGGTAGAGCACTGGCTTAATGGTGTTAAGGTTTTGGAATATGACCGCGCAACTAAAGCGTTTAAGGACGGTGTTAAGGCGTCAAAGTATGCTAAGTGGGGCGTAAGCGCTGATGGCAAGACTCAAGATTGGGGCGAGATTACTGAAGGTAGGATTCTTCTTCAAGATCATAGCGACTCGACTGTTTCGTTCTGCAACTTGAAGATTAAAGAGCTTTAATTCTTATTAGGAAAGGATCAATTATGTTGAGCGATGCAATAGCAGAGATCCAAAAACTTAAAAAAGAGCGTAATGCAGTAATCTTAGCTCATAATTACACCTTAGCCGAGGTTCAGGATATCGCCGATTATACAGGCGACTCCTTAGAGCTCGCTCGGCGTGCAGTTCAGGTCGAGGCCGATGTAATCGTATTTTGCGGTGTTTACTTTATGGCTGAGACAGCTAAGATATTAAATCCGTCTAAAACAGTTCTTATTCCTGAAATGTCTGCCGGCTGTCCAATGGCTGACATGATTACGGGGGAGCAACTTAGGGCTCTTAAAGCTTCTCATCCTGGGGCTGTTGCAGTATGTTACGTTAATTCGACTGCTGAGGTTAAAGCTGAGTGTGATATTTGCGTTACTAGTGGAAATGCCGAGAAGGTGATGGCTACGATTGGTCGAGATAAAGAGATTCTTTTTGTACCTGATCGTCATTTAGGCTCTCACATTGCGGAGAAGGAGGGTCGAGAATACGTTTTGTGGCAAGGGCATTGTCCAATTCATAACGCGCTTACTGCTAAGGCGATTGAAGCGATGCGCGAAAAGTATCCTAACGCTCCTATTTTAGTACATCCAGAGTGTCCAAAAGCTGTTCGCGATATAGCCGACGAATGTCTTTCAACAGGCGGAATGTGCGCTTATGCGCTTAAGTCAGACGCGAAGACTATACTCGTTGGGACTGAAATCGGTATTCTTCATAGACTTAGAAAAGAAAACCCTGAGAAGACGTTTATTCCGATTTCGACAGATATAGTCTGTGCTGATATGAAAAAGATAACGCTAGAAAATCTCTTAGTGTCTCTTAAGGAAATGAAATATAAAGTTGAAGTTCCTTTAGAGGTGGCTACTAAAGCTCGCTGCGCGATAGATGCGATGTTGGCTGTTTGCTGATGAATTTTAAGTAATGTTTCTTAATAATATACGTAATATGACAATTAATGAATTGAATACTCGTTATGGCGCTCCTGGTCGCATTGTGTTTCGCCAAGGACATTGCGGTTATCCTGAGGTTGTTCTAGCTAATAAATTTGGAACGGCTGAAATCGCGTTAATGGGGGCTAACGTCCTTTCATATAAGCCGACCGGTCATGCGCCGGTTATATTTAGACCTACGAAGCGAGATTTTAATCGCGGCGAATCGTTTCATGGCGGAATACCAGTTTGTTGGCCTCAATTCGGCCGCTTAGCGATACCGGGTATGGCGACTCACGGCTTCGCGAGAATAATGCCTTTTACTGTTCGCGCTACTCAGTATTCAGAGGACATGACTGAGATTACGTTAGGATTAAAATCTTCAAATGAAACGAAGAGCTTTTGGCCTTATGATTTTGATTTAGAAGTTAAGATTTCTGTTTCAATGAAGCTTAATTTAAAGCTTACGACTAAGAATACTGATGATATACCTTTTACATTTACAGCTGGCTTTCATCCGTATTTCTTAGTTAGAGATTGCGAAAATGTTACAATTAAAGGCTTAGATAAATGTAAATATGTTTTTGCTGATGATATGTCTGAGCATACTCAAGATGGTGATTTTAAAGTAAATAATGCGCCAAATCACGTTTTTTCTCTTAAAAAAGAGATAAAGCATGAGTTTGCTATTTTAGATCCAGGGCTTAAACGTGCATTGGCGATGGTTTCGACAGGTAATGATAGCGCTGTGGTATGGAACTCTGGTTCTAAGATAAGGTTAGCCGATCAAGAAGAAGGTGATTGGCGTAAA
The DNA here is from genome assembly GCA_017631385.1 of Kiritimatiellia bacterium. GTDB lineage: Bacteria > Verrucomicrobiota > Kiritimatiellia > RFP12 > UBA1067 > UBA1067. The sequence goes on along the minus strand of JAGBTH010000160.1, from coordinate 2,481 downwards.
TTTATCTGTCTTGAGCCTGTTACTGCCTGGCCGAAGGCGACTGGTACGCTCGAGCCTGGCAAGAAGCATGAATTGGTAGTTGCGATTCAATCATCTATCGAAGAGAATTGATGGATTCTAGTTTAATCGGGATAATTTCAGGAATGAAAAATATTGATTTTAAAAATCAAAAAGCGCTTACTGATCCTGTGAATTTTGAGGTGGATTCATCTATTTGCCTGCGATGCGGGGCGTGTGTGCGCGATTGTGCGTTTAAGGTATTGTCGCTTGATAATACGGGACTGCCAATAATACGTCAAAAAGAAAAATGTATGCGTTGCCAGCATTGTTTCGCGGTTTGTCCTGTAGGCGCGATTACATTCGATGGCGTAAAGGCTGCTGAGGCTGTTAGTACTAAGGATATTGAGTTGCCGAACGCTGATCAATTAGCTAATTGGCTTAAGACTCGTAGATCTATTCGTAAATTCGCATCAGAAGATGTTGATCCTGAAGTTTTAGATAGAGTATTAAAGCTTTTGGGTAATACGCCTACAGGGTGTAATGCGAGAGCTTTAACATTTACATGTTATCCTAATCGAGCTGCAATGAACGAATTTAGAGAGTCATTTCTAAAGGCAGTTGAGGAACATCGTGATGGCTCTAAGTTATTGCCGCGTTGGTTAGCTCTTCCAGCTATTAAACTGCGCAATGGCGGAGAGGATATGTTTTTCCGAGGTGCGTCAGGTATTTTAATTGTCTCATCTGACGAGACAGCTCCTAGTGTTACAACACCGAACGAAGATGTAGCGCTAGCGTGTTCTAATTTTGAGTTATTGGCGAATGCCAATGGCATAGGAACTTGTTGGTGTGGCTTTCTTAAGCTCGTCCAAAATGAAATCCCTGAGCTGCTTGAAAAGATGCTTGGGGTTCGCCGAACGACTCCGTTTTATGCAATACTCTTTGGTAAAAGCTCTATAAAGTATATGCGCGGCGTTGAGCGGGGCGCATACGCTAATATAGTTTACAAATAATCTAAAAGTATCAGTTAATTTGTTTTAGTTGTCGAAAGAACAGCGCAAGAATGATTAAAAAATGATATAATATAAGATAATCAATTGGAGATAAAGCAATGATCGATATTAAGAAGCTCAGAGAAGATTTTGATTCAACGGTCGCCAAACTCGCCCGTCGCGGAGTCGAGAAGGACGTTTTGGAGAAAGCTAGAGACCTCGACGAGAAGCGCCGCGCGCTCGTCGCGGAGACCGAGACTTTGAAGGCGAAGCGCAACGCCGCGTCTAAGGAAATCGGTAAGATCGCCAAGGAGGGCGGTGATATCGCCGCAGCCAAGGAGGAGATGCGTAAGGTTGGCGACCGCATCGCCGAGATCGACCGCGATCTCGCTCAGGTCGAGACCGATCTTCGCGATACGCTGCTTATGATCCCCAACATTCCTGCCGATGAGATTCCTACCGGTATGGACAGCTCTGCCAACGTCTGCGTAAAGACCGTCGGCGAGTGGAAGGATCCCGACTACACGATTCTCGATCATATCACTATCGGCGAGAAGCTCGGTTTCTTCGATTTCCCGCGCGGCGTTAAGCTTACGGGTACGGGCTTTCCGATTCTTTTGGGCCAGGGCGCTAAGCTTCAGCGCGCTCTTATCCAGTACATGCTCGATGTCCACTGCCAGACGCAGGGCTATACGGAAATGCTGCCTCCCTTCGTGGTCAATTCGGCCTCGATGACCGGCACGGGCCAGCTCCCGAAGTTCGCCGAAGATCTTTATCACTGCCAGATCGACGACTTCTGGCTCATCCCCACGGCCGAAGTTCCCGTTACGAACTTTTATCGCGACGACATTCTTCAGGCAAAGGATCTTCCCGTCAAGCTTACGGCTTACACGCCCTGCTTCCGCCGTGAAGCCGGCAGCGCCGGTAAGATGACGCGCGGTATGCTCCGCGTCCACCAGTTCGACAAGGTCGAGATGGTGAACTTCGTCCATCCCGACAAGAGCTTTGAGCAGCTCGAGATTCTTGTAGACGAGGCAGAGTCGATTTTGAGGGGTCTTGGTCTTCATTACCGCATTCTCCAGCTCTGCTCCGGCGATATGGGCTTTTCGGCCGCGAAGTGCTACGACCTCGAGCTTTGGGCTCCCGGCGAGAAACAGTGGCTCGAAGTTTCGTCGTGCTCGTGCTTTACGGATTACCAGGCGCGTCGCCTTAACTGCCGCTTCCGCGACACCGACGGCAAGACGAAGCTCGTTCATACGCTTAACGGTTCGGGCGTCGCGCTTCCGCGTCTGATGGTGGCTCTCATGGAGCAGTGTCAGAACGCCGACGGCTCGATTACGATCCCCGAGGCTCTTCGTCCTTACATGAACGGGCTTGAAAAGCTTGAGCCTGTAAAATGAGAAGGGCTTTAGTTTCTGCAGTGGCGGCTTTGGCCGCCTTCACGGCATCCGCTGAGATTGAATTCAACGCGGGTGCCGATTTGCGTGTTAGA
>JAGBTH010000159.1 GCA_017631385.1 Kiritimatiellia bacterium | reverse complement strand
GGAGTAGATCAATTGGTTAGATCATCAGATTGTGATTCTGAGGGTTGCGGGTTCGAGTCCCGTCTCCTGCCCCAGACCTGAAAGGACCTAGAAGGTGTCGGTTGTAGAAGCGTTGCTTGATTTGCAGGAAGTTGACGGACGAATCCGTGAGCTTGAAGTTGAACTTAAGGATCTCCCTCGCCGCAAGGCTCTCGAGAACGCTAGACTTTCGGGCGTAAGTGCTGACCTAGCGGCAGCTCAAGAAGGTCTTAAGTATGCGCAGGATCGCGTAAAGAGCTATGAAGATGAGGCTCGTGAGCTTAAAGAAAAGGTTCATCAGCTTAAGCTTACTCAGTCTGGTCTTAAATCCAATAAAGAATATCAGCAATATTCCATTCAGATAGATTTCGTTAACCACGATCTTGAAGTTGCTGAGAGTAATCAGCTTGCTGCTATGGATGGTTTACCCTCCGCTGAGAGACGCGTCGCTGATGCTCAGGCTCGTTATGATCAGGAGAAGGGCGGTGTTGATCAGTTCGCTGCTGAGATTGATGAGCGCATAGCTTCTGTAAAGATTGAACTTGAAGAATGTCAAGCTGCACGCGTTGAGAAGGCTAAAGCTGTTAAGGATCCTAAGTTTATGCTTTATTATGAGCGTTTGAGGATGAAGCGTTGGCCTGTCGTAGTTCCGCTTACCGATCCTGATCATGTTTGCGATGGTTGTCATATGGTGCAGCCTCCGAGTGTTGATCAGCTCGCTCAGGCTAATGCGCGTAATGCTGCAGCCGAAAAGCCTCAGAGCATTGTGGCTTGCACGATGTGCGGTCGCATTCTTTATAAGGCTTAATAGATCTTTGAGATTTATCTCTTGAAGTGATACGTCGGTGACTGATCGCGGCTGTAATGCTGAGGAAAGTCCGGACTCCATAGGGCGGGAGACCTGCTTGTTAAGGGCAGGAGGCGTTGGGAAATCCGACGCGATGGAAAGTGCCGCAGAAAATAGGTAGCCTCTTTTAAGGGGTGATAGTGAAAAGGCGGGGTAAGAGCCCACCGGCGCGTTTGAAACGACGCGTGCAAGGTAAACCCTCTCCGGAGCAAGATCAAATAGGGAATCGACGGGCTGCCCGTCCGGTGGCCGCGCGAAAAGCGCGGCCTTTAGATTTCGGGTTGATCGCTTAGATGAATGATCGGACTCTTCGGTTCGCCGAAGAGGAACAGAATCTGGCTTATTCGCCGCGTATCACTTCAGGAGATAAGTTTGGCTTATAATTTGGGTTGTTTTATCTTTGAAAGGATTTTATTGAAATACCCCCTTGTCAAGGGGAGTGAAATAGGGTATAATACTAACTCATAATTTTGAAAGGTTAGGTAGAAATGAAGAAAGATATCCATCCTGCTTACGGTGAAGCCACGATTACGTGCGCTTGTGGTAATGTTATCAATACGCGTTCAACTAAGAAGGCTATGACTGTTAACACTTGCTCAGCGTGCCATCCGTATTTCACTGGTCAGAAGACGATGGTCGATACTGAAGGCCGCGTTGATTCGTTCAGGAAGCGCTACGCTAAGTTTGCGAAGTAAGGCTCCTTGCTCGATACAGACCAGATTAGAAGCGTTTTGGGTCGTTTGGCGTCCGTTGAAGCGGACCTGGGCGACCCGAATGTTTTAGGTGACTCGAAGCGTTATCGTCAAACGCTTCGTGATCATGCTTTTCTTAAAAAGCTAGAGAGCGCCTATTCAGCTTATGAGAAGGTGCTTAATGATTTAAAGGGTAATGAAGAGCTTCTCGCTGATCCTGACTTTAAAGAAGAGGCTGAGGCGGAGATAGCGTCGCTTAAAGAATCGTTGCCTGAGGTTGAGAAACGACTTTTAGCTTCGTTATTAGAGCCTGATCCATTTGAAGGTCGAAACGCTGTTTTAGAAATACGCGCTGGTACTGGTGGCGAAGAGGCGGCGCTTTTCGCTGGTAATCTCTTTAGAATGTATTCTCGTTTTTGCGAGGCGAAGGGGTGGAAGATTTCCCTTATGCATGCTAATGAGACGAGTTTGGATGGGTATAAAGAAATAGTGTTTACTGTTGTCGGGGAAGGCGCATATGGTTTATTTAGATTTGAGTCAGGTGGTCATCGCGTTCAGCGCGTTCCTGAGACAGAGGCTCAAGGGCGAATTCATACCTCGGCAGCGACCGTTATTGTATTCCCTGAGGCTGACGAAGAGGATGAGTTAGAAATTCCAGATAGCGATATTCGCATTGACCTATTTTGTGCAGGTGGTGCTGGCGGTCAGCATGTTAATAAAACTGAGTCGGCTGTCCGTATGACTCACTTACCTACTGGACTTGTAGCGGTATGCCAGGATGAACGTTCGCAGCAGCGTAATCGCGAAAAATGTTTCGCTACCTTAAAGGCGCGTATTCTAGATTTTAAGCGCCGCGAAGAAGAAGCTAAATTAGGCGCCGATAGATTATCGCTAAGAGGTTCGGGCGATCGTTCGGAGCGCATTAGAACTTATAATTTCCCTCAAAATCGTGTTACTGATCATCGCATTGATTTAACGCTTTATTCGTTAGATAGAGTAATTGACGGCGAAATGTCTCCCTTGCTTGATGCGCTCGCGGCGCATGATTTAGATGAGAGACTTTCATCAGCATTAAATCGCCCATCTGCTTAGTTATTTTGATATAATTCTAGTATGGATAAGCTGATTGTTATTGCAGGCAGCGGAACATATCCGCGACTAGTTATTCAAGGCGCTAAGACAGCTGGCGTTAAGCGAGTAGATGTTTTAGCTGTTAAAGGCTCGACGGATCGTGCTACTTGTAAAGTCGCTGATTCAGTTCATTGGATTTCGATTGGCGGGATTGCTGACGGTATACGCTGGATGGGCGAGCAGGGTTACGGCGGCGCGATACTCGCCGGACAGATAAATCCTCTTTCTCTCTTTCGCGGCAAGTTCGACGACGAGGTTAAAAGATGGCTCGCCGAGCTGCCGGTTAAAAACGCCCATTCGATTTTC
>JAGBTH010000015.1 GCA_017631385.1 Kiritimatiellia bacterium | reverse complement strand
GGGTGAGAAGGTCTCGGATGTTAGACTTTCAACTCGCCTTACTGATTCGCCTTGCTGTCTCGTAGCCAAGGAGAATGCTCTGCCGCCTTCAATGGTTCGTATGATGCGTGCGATGAAGAATGATGTTCCTGAAGAGAAGCGTATCTTAGAGTTGAATGGTTCGCATCCTTTAGTTAAGAAGGTTGCCGACTTAAAGGGTGAGGAGCTTTCTGACGCGGTTACATTACTTTATGACGCCGCTCTCATCGCTGAAGGTTCGCCCGTAACTGATGGCGCGCGCTTCACGAAACTTCTCGCGGCGTTGATGATGAAGTAATACTTACTATAGAAGGAGAATAGTTAGTTATGAAAAAAGCGATTATAACAGTTGTCGGTAAAGACGTAGTTGGCATTATTGCCAAGACGAGCGCCTATCTCGCCAAGAATAACATTAATATTCTTGATATCTCTCAGACCGTTGTTCAAGAATATTTCAACATGATGATGATTGTCGATATCACATCCTGCCGTAGAAGTTTCGAAGATGTAGCAGCTGATTTAGGCGAGCTTGGCCAGGCTATGGGGCTTAAGATTCGCTGCCAGAAGTCTGAGATTTTCGAGAAGATGCACCGCGTATAAGGGGGCGAGATGATTAATATCACCGAGGTTCTCGAAACGAACAAGATGATTCTCGAGGAGAATCTGGATGTTCGCACAATTACGATGGGTATTTCGCTCCTGGATTGTGCGGACGCGTCGCTTAAGACAACATGCGATAATATTTACGCTAAGCTTACATCTTACGCTAAAAATCTCGTAAAGACTGGCGATGAGATTGGTCGCGAGTTTGGTGTACCTGTTGTTAATAAGCGAATCTCGATTACACCTATAGCGATAGTCGGCTCAGCATGTTGTAAAAAGCCCGCCGACTTTGTAAGGATTGCTAAAACCTTAGATCGCGCAGCTAAAAAGGTCGGCGTTAATTTTATCGGCGGCTACTCTGCGATTGTCTCAAAGGGAATGACTAAGGCCGATGAGCTTTTAATCCGCTCAATCCCCGAGGCGATGGCAGTAACTGAGAGAATCTGCTCTTCAGTTAATGTCGGCTCTACTAAGACCGGTATTAATATGGACGCCGTTCGCTTAATGGGCGAAATCGTTAAAGAGGCGGCCGAGCGTACTAAAGATCGCGATTCCATCGGTTGCGCTAAGATAGTCGTTCTTTGTAACGCTCCCGATGATAATCCGTTTATGGCTGGCGCGTTTCATGGCGTGAGCGAAGCCGACGCGATCATCAATGTTGGTGTATCGGGCCCTGGTGTAGTAAATCACGTTTTAAAGTCGATTCGCGGCGCTGATTTCGAAACACTCTGCGATACGATTAAAAAGACAGCCTTTAAGATTACGCGCGTAGGTCAGCTCGTCGCTCAAGAAGCTTCAGCTCGTCTCGGCGTACCGTTCGGGATTATCGATCTTTCGCTCGCTCCTACTCCGGCTGTCGGTGACTCGGTCGCTGATATCTTAAAGGAGATTGGTTTAGAAGAACCTGGCGCTCCCGGAACAACTGCCGCGCTCGCGCTCTTAAATGATCAGGTTAAAAAAGGCGGCGTAATGGCTTCGAGTTATGTCGGCGGTCTCTCGGGCGCGTTTATTCCCGTCTCTGAAGATCAGGGCATGATTGATGCTGTTAATGTCGGGGCGCTTACGATTGAGAAGCTCGAGGCGATGACATGCGTCTGCTCTGTAGGTCTCGATATGATCGCGATTCCAGGCGATACTCCCGCTACATCAATTTCGGGAATTATCGCTGATGAAGCGGCTATCGGCATGATCAACCAAAAGACGACCGCCGTGAGAATAATTCCGGTTGCCGGTAAGACTGTTGGCGATACTGTAGAGTTTGGTGGACTTTTAGGCTACGCGCCTGTAATGAAAGTCTCTAAATTCTCGTGCGCTGATATGATAGCTCGCAAGGGTCGTATACCAGCTCCAATTCATTCCTTTAAAAACTAATTCAAGTATGAACGTATTTATCGCCGCGCTTTATTATTGTATTGTCGGATCTAACCCAGGCTCGCCCAATAAAGAGGCTCTACATGTTTTAGAGTGTGACGATACAACTGGCGCGGCGAAAATCGTTCAGACTGTAAAAGGTATTGAAGGTACAACGTACTTTCAGGTCAATAAGAAGGGCGATAAGCTTTACAGTTTTATTTCTGAAAAGCGCGATGGTAAAAAGCGCGGCGCGGCGGTGGTGTTTGAAATAAAAGACAATCGCATAGGCAAGATGAGCAGACTTGCCGAACTTGATTGCAGTGTTCCGTGCCATGTCGCGCTTTCGCCTGACGAAAAGCTCTATTCATTTGCGGTTTACTCCGGTGCCCAATGGGGGACGATTCCACTCGTTCCGGAAAGGGACAGCCCCTTTTCGATGAATTCCTTCTGGTATCAGTTTAAGGGGACGGTCCCCCTGACCGGTCAGGATTTCCGCGGTGAATTGGCAGATGAGGGCATGGGGCCGAGGAAGGATCGCCAGAAAAAAGCACACGCTCATTGTGTGTTCTTTACGCAAGACGGAAAAAAATTGGGAATTGTGGATCTTGGATGCGATGCTGTTTTCTTTTATGATCTTGAGGGGGAGATTCCGGTTGTTCGTCTGAGAGGGAAATCCCCGGTTGTGTTGAAGGCCGATCCCGGCGACGGACCAAGGCATGCGATATTTTCGAAGTACGGGCGATTTCTGTTTGTGTTGAATGAGCTGTCGTCGTCAGTATCAAGCTATGCGTACGATGGCGACAGAAAATTTACGAGAATCGGCAAGTGGTCGATGTTGCCTAAGGGGACAGACCTCCTTACTACTAAGGCGGCGGCCATCAAGCTTACTGAAGACGGCAAGGTGTTGATGGCATCCAATAGGGGATGTGATTCAATCGCTTTTTTCGAGGTGAAGGATAACGGGGAGCTTGAACTTAAGAATATCGCTCCACTTAAGGGTAAGTTCCCGCGCGATTTTGAACTTATGCCGGGCGAAAAATTTATGGTCGTCGGACATAAGATGTCTAACGAGATTCAGGTATATGCGTTTGACCGAGCTAAGTATACTCTTACGCCTGTTGGCGAGGCGATACAATGTTATAGACCGCTTTGTTTTAAATTCATCGGGAATAAAAAGTAAAAAGTGAGGATAATATGAAAAATGGATTTTGCAGACGTGATTTCGTTAAAGGTTTTACAGCGCTTAGCGGGCTTATCGCTGTTTCTAAATTACCTGCATTAGCGGATGATCCTACTGTATTCCCTAAACGCGGCAAATGGGAACGACTAGTTCTAGCTTATAATCATATTGACGCGGGCGCGACGAAACCTTTTTCGATTCTTCATATATCCGATACTCATTTTACTGAAGCATATCCGCATGAAGATCCAAGGAGCTTAGAGCTTAAAAAGATTCGCACGCAGACTTTTGGCGGTCACCAAGAAGAAGCACTTAGAGATTCTATTTCTTGGGCTAAAGAGAATGTAGATTTTCTTCTTCATACGGGCGATTTAATAGATTGGCAGAGCGAAGCTAATTTTGATTTAGTTAAGAAGTATTTCGGTAGTGAATTATTTGGCGCGGTTGGTAATCATGAATACTCGCGTTATATGTGGCTAGAGGAAGCTATTTATAATGAAGAGTATAAAAATGGTACTCGCGCTAAGGTTGCTTCAGCGTATCCATTCGATATATCCGTAGCGTCTAAGGTTGTAAATGGCGTTAACTTCGTTACGATGGATGATGTATTCGGGTATGTTACCGAATCTCAGGTAGAGCGCTTTAGAGCTGAGGTTAAGAAGGGACTGCCGATTATTCTTTGTATGCATGTTCCATTTTATACGCCTAAGATTTGGCGCGCTAATTCTAAGTTTTGGAATGGTGTTAATAAGAGACTTTCTTCACTTAACGCTAAGCCTTGGGAAAAAAGTGGTCATACTCAGCTAACAGATCCGACCACGAAGAATTTTATCGCCTATTTAAAAACTGAAAAATTGCTTAAAGGTATTTTAGCGGGTCATACTCATATTACGGTTCAGGATCGTTTTTCTCCAACGGCGATGGAGTATGTTGTCGGCGGGAATTTTCTCTTTCACGGTCAGGAAATAACAATTTCGTAATTTTGTAAATCGAAAGGCAGTAAACTAAAATGAAAAAATTTATCCTTTGTTGTCTTGTTTCAATCGCGACAATTTTAGTTAGCTTAGGAGCTGATTCTAAAGTTCATACTTTCGCGGTAGGCGATGGTGAGTTTTTACTTGATGGTAAGCCATTCGTTATTCGCTGCGGCGAGATGCACTTCGCGCGCGTACCTAAAGCATATTGGCAGCATCGTCTTAAAATGATTCGCGCCTGCGGGTTTAATGCTGTTTGTGCGTATATGTTTTGGAACTACCACGAAATGACGGAAGGTAAAATTGACTTTACTGGCGATCGTGATGTAGCTGAGTTTTGTCGCCTAGCTCAAGCGGAGGGACTTTGGGTTGTCTTGCGCCCCGGCCCTTACACATGCGCAGAATGGGATTTAGGCGGTCATCCTTGGTGGCTCTTAGCGAAGGATGGTATCCACCTTCGCTCGACTGATCCTAAATACTTAGAGCCCGCCAAGCGTTATCTCGCGGCGGTCGGTCGTGAACTCGCACCTCTTCAAGTTACGAAGGGCGGGCCGATTATCATGGTTCAAGCCGAGAATGAATATGGTAGCTACGGCGATGATCCAGTTTATATGCGCGAGATTTGGAAGTCGCTGAAGGATGGCGGCTTTGAAGTTCCGCTTTTCGCGTGCAATGGTCGCGGCGCTATTAAGAAAGGTTATATCCCTGAGTTACTCCCGATTGTAAATTTTGGCTCTAATCCAGCCGCGGCATTTGCAGAGCTTAAGGAGCTCTCGCCTAAGAGTCCTTTAATGTGCGGCGAGTTTTATCCTGCCTGGTTTGACTCGTGGGGTAAAATCCATCATGTTAAGAGCGCTGATGACTGCTTAAGAGATCTTAAGTATATGCTGGAGCATAAGGCGAGCTTCTCGGTTTATATGGCTCATGGTGGAACCACGTTCGCTTGGTGGGCGGGGTGCAATTGGCCGTTCGTACCCGAAGTATCGAGCTACGACTACGACGCGCCCATTTCTGAAGCTGGTTGGACTAACGAAAAGTTTTTCGCGATGCGTAATCTCTTCGCGCAATTCTTAAACCCAGGCGAGACAATTCCTGAGCCTCCCGCTCCAATGCCGCTTCAAAAAGGAACAGCTAAGTTGGTTGCGAAGAGCGCGAACATTTATGATCTTGCCTCTCGATGGAAGAGGCTTGAAAGCACTTCTCCCGTAATATTCGAAAAGGCGGGTCTCGGTTATGGTCTCGCAGTTTACGAAACTACCATCCCGGCGAATATGGGCGGGGAGCTAAAAGCGGATGTACGCGACTTAGGTGTAGTTAGAGTTGATGGTGTAGAGATGGGTTTTCTCGATCGCCGCGATCCTAAGGTTACAGTTAAAATCCCCCGTTCTTCTAAAACGCGCAAACTCGAAATTTTAGTTGAGCCGATGGGACGCTATAATTTCTCTGAGAAAATGCATGAAGGTATTAAGGGTATTGTAGGCGATGTTAAGCTTAATGGTAAGGCGCTTAAGAATTGGAAGACGGCGTACTTCACTTACGATGAGGCGGTTGACTCTCCTAAGTATGGCGAAGAGCGCGACTTAGCGACGATTAAAACTACAGCTGCCGGCAGCGTTCATAAACTTACCGTTAATCTCGAAGCTGGTAAAGATACGTTCCTTGATATGAGCGGATTTCGCCGCGGGCTCGTTAGGCTCAATGATCGTTGGCTCGGGCGTTATTGGGCGATAGGTCCAACTCAGACGATGTTTATTCCAGGTTGTTGGATTAAGGATGGTAAAAATGAGCTTACCATTATTGATACGGTCGGCTCGTTTATGAAGGGTAGTTCGAAATTGGTTTGGCGCTCTGAGCCCATACTTGATGTCAATTGCGTTGAGAACGATTACTTTAAGCGCGAAGAGCGTAAAACGCGAGTTGGCATTGAAGCTTGGAAGGGTATGAAGGTCGCGTTTCTTGGTGACTCGATTACAGATCCCGCGCATATCGCCTGCACTAAGAATTATTGGAACTTTATGATTGATGATCTTAAGTTAGATGCTAAGGTCTATGGAGTTAGCGGTTGCACATGGAAGGGTCTCCCTGATCAGATTAATCGTATTCACGAATCTATGGATGTAGATTTAGATGCGATTTTTGTATTCTTGGGAACTAACGATTATAATGCTGGAGTGCCGCTTGGTGAATTCTATGATTATCGAGATGAAGAGACGAACCGTAATGGTAAGAAGGTCGTCTTAAAGCGCCGCTATTTTAATCGTGATACTTCCACTTTCGCAGGTAGAATCAACTTCGCGCTTAATCGTTTAAAATCTGAATTCCCTCAGTCTCAGATTATTCTTTTAACTCCGCTTCATCGTGCATTCTTCACTTACAATGCTACTAATGTCCAGCCGCCTGAATCATTCCCCAATGCTATTGGTCATTATGTAGATGAGTATGTCGATATGTTAAAGCGCGCTGCCCAAATTTGGTCAGTACCAGTCATTGATCTTTATGGTGAGTCGGGTCTTATCCCTGAGAACGATAGCTATGGCGTTTTGTACTTTGGTAATTCTAAGACGGATCGCTTGCATCCCAATACCAATGGTCATAGACGCATAGCTGATCTCATTGAAGCTAAACTTAACGCTCTTCCAGCGTCATTCCGCCGTTGATAAATAGAGGAGATAAATAAAATGAATCATTTAGTTAAGTCAGGTAAGATTATCGTCTGTGCTATCGTATTAGCGCTCGGAGCAGTTTCCCAAGGAGCTAAGATAGATCCGTTCGATGCGGAGCTATTAGAGCCTAGATATTTCGCTGATGAAGAATATCCTAATGGTGTAGAATTTCTCCCTCCTCCACCAACTTGGACATCGCAGCTTTTTACAGGCGACTATGTTGGTTATCTTTGGGGTAAAACCATTCGCGGCACTGAGCGCGGCAAAAAAGCGGTAATCCAATCGACATTTTTAGTTGATGATTTTATCGCGCTTTTTAATGAAGCGTTTGGTTATGAGATTACGCGCGAAAAGACGCCTAACATTTATAAACTTATTCGTAAAAGTCTAATTACCGCCCGCCGCGCTTCTCTTAAGCCGAAAAGGAGTTTTAAACGTACGCGTCCTTTTGTAAGATACAATGAACCTACTCCTGTTCCTGAAACCGAGGCGAGGCTACGTAACAACGGTTCATATCCGTCAGGTCACTCTCTTCGCGGATGGTGCATGGCGCTATTGTTGCTAGAGATAAATCCCGATTGTCAGGATAAGGTTTTAAAGCTCGGTCATGAGTGGGGTGAGAGTAGAGTTATTATTGGTTATCATTGGAAGAGCGATGTCGAAGCTGGCCGAGCGCTCGCGAGCGCCGTTTATGCTAGACTCCACACATCCGAAGAATTCCTCGCCGATATGGCGGCAGCGCGTGCGGAATTTAAGAAAATTAAAAAGTGATAAATTAAGAATCTCTTAGTTGAGAGCTGATTATGCGAATTGTATTTTTAAGTGATATTCATGGTGTACCCTCGACTCTCGAGGCGGCGCTTAAAAAAGCGGATTCATTAGGCTATGATAAGATCGTACTTCTAGGCGATTTACTTTATCATGGTCCGCGAAATGGCGTACCTAGTATTTATGATCCTGTTAAGGTCGCCGAGATGCTTAATGAGCGAGCTGAATCTATAGTCGCGGTGCGCGGCAATTGTGATGCTGAGGTTGATCAGATGATGGTTAAGTTTCCTATTATGGAAGATTACCAGATTCTTGACGCGGGCAATAAAAAGTTCTTTTTAACCCATGGTCATCTTTGGAATGAGTATAAGATTCCGCCTATTGGTATTGCTGATATTTTAGCTCATGGACATACTCATATTCCTGAGCTTAAGAGCTTGGAGTGTGGACTTACAATTTTTAACCCGGGCTCCGTCTCGTTGCCTAAGGGCGAATCGACGCGTTCAATCGGGTATTACGATGGTGAAGAATTAAGCCATTATTCAATTTAATCTATAAGAGGATTTTAAGATGGAAGGCATTAAATTAAAAGCTAAAGACGAATGCATTTGGGACGCGGCATCTTTAGGCGAGATTATGCTTAGACTCGATCCAGGCGATGGCCGAATTCACACGGCGCGCCAGTTTAATGTCTGGGAGGGGGGCGGCGAATATAATGTAGTTCGCGGTCTTCGTCGTTGCTTCGGGTTAAAAACTACTACAGTTACAGCATTTGCCGATAATCCTGTCGGGCGTTTAGTAGAAGATTTTATTTTACAAGGCGGCGTTGATACAAGTCACATTCTCTGGCGCAAGTTCGATGGTATTGGGCGTGAAGTCCGCAATGGCCTCAACTTTGTAGAGCGCGGGTTCGGGTGCCGCGGAGCACGCAGTTGCGCGGATCGCGGATTGACGGCGATAAGCCAATTAAAGCCTGGCGAGATTGATTGGGATGAGCTTTTTGGTAAAGAGGGCGTTAGGTGGTTCCATACGGGCGGGATTTTCGCCGCGTTATCTGAGACGACGGCTGAGGTCTGCATTGAAGCTCTTAAGGCCGCTAAAAAGTATGGTACAGTAACATCATACGATCTTAATTATCGCGCTAGCCTTTGGAAGTCTATTGGTGGTCAGGCTAAAGCCCAAGAAGTTAATCGCGAAATCGCTAAGTATGTCGATGTAATGATCGGCAATGAAGAAGATTTTACGGCGGCTCTAGGTATTGAGGTCGAGGGAGTTGATGAGAATTTAACGACGCTTCCGATCGAAGGCTTTAAGAAGATGATTGAGAAGGCGGTTTCTATATATCCTAATTTTAAGGCTGTCGCTACTACTTTACGATCGGTTAAGTCGGCTACGATTAATGATTGGAGCGCGATTTGTTGGTATAAGGGCGAGCTTCATAAGTCTATCGAAAGACCAGGGCTCGAGATTTACGATCGCGTCGGCGGTGGCGATTCATTCGCGTCAGGTCTCATTTATGGACTTATGACATTCGATGATGCGTCTAAGGCTGTTAATTACGGCGCGGCGCATGGCGCATTCGCGATGACGACTCCTGGCGATACATCAATGGCGACTAAGGCTGATATCGAAAAGATGGTTGGTGGCGGTGGAGCCCGCGTAGATAGATAATTTAAGAATGGCCGTTGACTCTTGGCTTTTGTGGATCTTAAGCTCGAGCGTATGCTTGAGCATGTATGATTTATGTAAAAAAGCGAGCGTCAAAAATAATTCAGTATTCCCGACCTTATTCTTAACGACATTTAGCGGTTGGGCGGTTTTATCGTTGATTCTTATCTTCTCGGGGCGAATGACAGCCGCCTTGGAGATCGCGCCTAAAAACGTATTACTTTTAGTTATTAAAAGTTTTATAGTTGGAGCGAGTTGGACAGCGACATATCTCGCGCTTAGAACTCTACCTATTACATGCGCAGCTCCCATTAGAGCCTCAGGACCATTTTGGACGTTAATTGGCGCGGTTTTAATTTTTTCGGAAATTCCTAATCTAATCCAAGGCATTGGAATGGCCTGCGTTTTGGCGGGGTGCATATTCTTTTCGCTCTCATCGAGTAAAGATAGATCTGCCGGTGGATTAAAGGCTGTATTATTGGCGTTTTTAGGTACAGTATTAGGTAGTTGCAGTGCCTTATATGATAAGCATTTAATGCAAGGCTTAGGCATCGCGCCAGTTACAGTATTGTGGTGGTTCTTAGGTGGAATGATGGTTATGTATGCTATACTCGCCGCGTTTAATCATCGAGGTTTTCAGTGGCGCTTTACAATGCCATTAACAGGTATATTATTAACAGCTAGCGATGCGTTTTACTTTACGGCAATCGCGATACCTGATGCCCAAATATCAGTTTTAAGTTTAATAAGGCGCTCCAGTATTATCCTAACCTTCTTTATAGGCGGCGCTCTATTTAGAGAGCGAGATATCCGCCGCAAAGCTCTAGCACTCGCGGCGATATTAGTCGGCGTAGTCTTACTTTGCTTAGCTTAGGAATAATGTTGATTTTAAGTTTTTTTTAGAACGATTAAAAAATATTTATTTTGATCTAAAAATAGGTGCAAAATACTAGTGTTTTTCGTCTAAAAAAGAGATAGCATCATTTTACCCCCTCACGAACTCGACCAAGAGGTGCGCACCTCTCGGTTTCGAGCTCGTAACGAGGGTTTTGGGGTGGATTTTGGAGGTGCCAAAAGTCGAGCTTTTTAGGCCTCTAAAAAATTGAGGATTTTTGTTCGTTTTTAGTCTTTGGTTACGTGTTAAGATTTTACGCTTCTAAATATTTTTGCGGATTATAGAATAGGTGGTAGAGGGGGGAGGGCTTAGTTCAAGATGAAGATGGAAGATGTTGAGGATTTTTGATAAAAATTTTATTTGACATAAAATCCGTATTTTGATATTCTTGAGGTAGAGTTGAAGGGAATATAGATCTACAATGGGCTCTTGTATAACATTTTCTGACTCTATTATTCGTGAAAACCTTGTCCTCAATGGGGGGGGGGGGCGGAGCTCATAGTTCAAGAGCGCTCGTTTATAGAAGCGTTAAATTTTTTCTTTGTTATTGGTATAGGCTCGGTTATTGGCTTAAAAGAAAAAGCCAATCGCCGAGTTTGTTTTTTATCTACCCTAAAATAAGGAGATGCTGCTATGCATAAAATAATGATAGTAGTCATTTTTGCTGGCGTTTTGTCGTCGGCATGCTACTCGGCATGGATGGAGCAGTCTATCAAGCTAGTGCAAGGATGGAACGCTATTCATCTAAAAGTTAATCCTTACGACAATGCTTGTTCGAGCGTGTTCGGTGAAGGTTCGGGAAATAAAATAGAGAGTGTCGCGTGGTGGCGACCTGATCCTACATGGGATGGTACGGGAGCTACGCGTACAGACACATACTATTGGAATCCTACCAATGAGGCATCGTGTACGTTCGCTCAAGCGTTAGGTGATAGTACGTTTCTTGTGAAGGCGTCGGCCGCGACGACTCTACGAGTTGTTGGTACACCGGTTATTCCTTCTGGGCGAATTTATCTCGGCGCGGCGAATCTCGTTGGTATGTGGCTTGAGAACGATGTATTTTATAGTGAGTACTTCCGGGCTTTCTCGAAGAACTTAGCGCCTTCTCCGTATCAGACGGTAGATCCGCCCGATAGTAACGCTCTCCATCAGGGTGATGATAAGTCCGCTGACCCGAGCCAAGCTGTTTGGCTGCAGACTGCCGGCAGTGGAATCGCGACATATATGGGACCAGTTCAAGTAGCATCGGATTCTATGGACAAGATACTTAGCTGGACTAAGACGACGGCAGTTCGCACGTTGACCTTAAAAAATGTTACAGATGAAGACCTAGAAGTAAAAATCGAGCTTCTCGACTCGCTTAATCCACCCGCAGGGCAGGGAACGAAGGCGGGTAAAATCGCGCTTAAGCGCGAGCGTGTAGATTACAGCGCCGGCTATGCGCGTCGCCTATATGATCCGATGCCAATTTCATTCACGACGAATATCGCCGCTGGTGCATCGTGGCAGTTGCGTATCCGTCCAAATCTTGATGCAATGCCGGTAGCAGCAGAAGGTTCGTTCTATCTTGGTATTCTTAAGATTTCTACGGCGCTTAATGAAGAGTCGCCGCCGGGCGTTGCAGCAATCCGCGTCGGTCTTTCGGCCGCCGGGAATCTCGATGCGCTTCGCTCGCCCGCCGGGCTTTGGGTCGGTCAAGTGGCGCTTACCGGCGTTAATCGCGCACAGATGCTTAAGAGCGCGGCATCCGAATGGAATGCCGAAGATATTCAGGACGCTACGCAGCCATTCCAATTTAGGCTTATTCTACACGCTGCTGATGATGGCGAGGTTAAGCTCTTAAAACAGGCGTTTATCGGCACTGCGATGAAAGATGATAAGACTGCTACCATAATGACCGATCGTGATACGGCGCATGCCTATCGCGGAGCATATCCGAATGCGGTCATTCGCCGCACATCGTCGGCTAACTTCCCATTTATGGAGCCAATCCTTTTTACCGATTCGCTAAACTTCATGAAGGATGGGGGTGTAATGACAGCTACCTTTACTCAGAAGGGTACCGCTAAGGATAATCCGTTCTATCATCAGTTCCATCCTAATCATGACTCCATTCTCTTCAATAATGGTAAACCCATCTGGAAGGAAGACGGCGCTGATGGAACGGGCGACTATGAAACTTGGAGCGTAACGCGCAGAGTGACGCTCAAGTTCCAAGGTGGCGATCCTACTGGTGCGGCTAACGAAGATTGGAATCGTACGGTCTGCGGCGGTATTTATCGCGAGGAAATTACTGGGCTTAATAAGACACCTATCATTGTCGAAGGGGCGTTTCGTCTAAATAAGACGCTGGATACGCCTAGCCTCTATTCGGGAGGCGTTGTACCGTAAAACTTTTATTAACAAACATTAAATAAAAAGCAACTTAAATTAAACTTAACTAAATAAGGAGAATCATCATGAAAAACACAATCGTAAAAGTCGTTTTGGCTGCAATCTTACCGGCGGTCGCATTAAGCGTTATTCATGCGGCGGTGCCTGCAACAGCTAC
The DNA here is from genome assembly GCA_017631385.1 of Kiritimatiellia bacterium. Taxonomy (GTDB): domain Bacteria; phylum Verrucomicrobiota; class Kiritimatiellia; order RFP12; family UBA1067; genus UBA1067. The sequence continues at coordinate 18,889 of JAGBTH010000015.1, read as the reverse complement.
CCAGAATGTTCCTGGTAAGATGAACTATCAGGGCTATTTGCGCGATCCTTCGACGGGTGCTGCGTATGCGGACGGCATTTATACGCTTGACTGCCGCATCTACAACAGCGACATGGGCGGAACCTGCCTGTGGGGCGGGCGCTATTCGGCTTATGTGAAGGACGGCTATTTCAACATTATGCTTGGAGATGAAAACGCCACTCAGAACCTCGATGATATGACTGGCATTACCTATACGGGGGCTGCAAACCTATGGAAAGCTCTCTGGGGCGCGAACGCCACCGATTGCAAGCGTTTTCTCGGTGTGACGCCGTTGCAGGATGCTAATTATGCGATTATTTCGTCTCCGACGGAAATTCTGCCGCGTCAGGAACTTTTGACAGCTCCGTTCGCTTTTCGTGCTCAAAGCGCTCAGTATGCGAGTGAAGCTAAGGAGAATTTCACGGTGGCTGGTAATCTCACGGTGAATGGAACAACCACGTTCTCTGGTACAATTAATGCGCAGAGCGGCACTCAGCGCGTCGGTCCAATTCAGGCTTCTTCGACGAGCGTAAATCTCGGTAATGGCTACACTTCGGCAACCTCATCGAATCGTACTTCGCTACCATCTTCCATCTACAATGTCGGGCAGTCTCTTTACTTTTACTCTTACTATGCAATGAACTTTGGATCGACTGCAGGCAATATCAATTTTACCGTACCTTCGAATTATGATATGACGATATCAGGCTCGGGTGATTTCATTTCTAATGTTCCCGTTCACACAATTGGCGGTACTGGTACGACGACAATTAGCGGTAGCAAAACGACAATCAAGAATAATTCTTCCGCAATGGTCGAGCTTGGGGGCTCCACTGTGACACTGTCGGGTTCGATAACGAAACTCGCTGGAAATGATGTACATATTCTTCCTTTGTCAAAAGATAAGAATAATTTTGGTGTTTTTGGTCAGGGCGAGGTGAAATGGGCTCCGTATAATCAGGACTATACGAGCGATGGCGCGTGCACAAAACCGTTCGTATTTAAGAAAGTTTCAGTCGTATTCAATTCAGGGGCCACAACAGCAAGCGCCTCAATTGAAAGCGATTTATCATATAATTATATGATTGCTGGCTGGGGAGCGCTCCCTCAGGCTGTGGCTAGAGTATGCGTGTTAAAATCATCGGGCGTGTGGAGTGTTTATATGAGCTTCCCGAATCCAGTCGCGAACAAAACGACGGTAGAGGTGCATGTCTTGGGAATTCACAAGAACTTCAGTAAAGACAATCGGTGATAAGACGGCTACTTCGTAAAAAAAAGCGAAGGAGGTTTTAAATGTCATATCTAAAATTTAAAAATTCGGTTTTAGCTGTGGTGGCGGTAGGTGCTTTTACCGTCTTAGCAGCGCCGACCGACAATTTGCGGACTGAATACCGCAACGATGTACATCCGTACGACAATGGATGGTACGATGTAGAGCCTGGCGTACAGTTAGGCAATGGTAGTGGATACTTTTTTACTACCAATCGTCCTATTCGCACAAGAATCGGGTCATTTACGCTCGAAACATTGCGCGATTTAGATGATAAGATGAAATGGGTATTCCAAACACCGAATATTCATTCAACCATTGGCGCTCCGATTGCGGCAATGACGGCGAATAAGTTCCTGGGCGAGAAGATTACTCCACCAGAAGATTGGACGGGCGAAGAGCCTATTATAGTAGAAGATACAGGCGGTAAGGCGGTGTGGGTTGATTTTGCCGAGGAAGTTATCGCGTCCGAAGCAGGTCCTATTCGTATCGAGTGGCCGCTAAAGGGCGGCGGAACGCGCGTCGAGCAAAGTGTCGTAGCGGCATCGCCCAATAAGCGACCGGTGCGACTTTATTGGACGCATCAGCGTCCATATTGGGATGGCGGTGCTCAGGTCTCTAAAATCCTACAGAATGGTGGACCTACCGTAACGTTTAGCCAGAATTACAAAGTACACCTCTATCCGACTTCGCGCATTCACATTTATGAGAAGAATGCTTATGACAAGTATAATGGAGAGCCGCCCGCAGGTGTTGATACGTCAATGGACAACGCCTACGGCTATGTCGAACTGGACGGGACTGAGCTGAAGGCGTACGAGGGTAGCTACGGTACATTCCTTCTCGTCTATTCGCGTCTCGATGAGGCGACGAACAAGCGCTCGATGCTCGCCTACGAGCTCGTAGAGGTTCTAGAGCCTAAGCAGACGCAGATTAATGTTAAGATTGGCGATCAGTTAAAACCTCAGACGCGAGATTTCGACACGAATGAACTCTTCCCGCGAGTGACGAGAGGTCTTACGGATGAATCGGAGAACGACGAGATTTACGTATATCAGCACAGCTCTGGCAAGCAGAAGAATTATCTTTGGGCGATTCGAGATTCCAGCGAGAATCCTTGGAAAATCGAGGTGTTTTGGCGCGCGAAGGAGGAGCTAGACGTTGTTTGGCCGTTCGAAGTTGATATCTATGCTGCTTCATGGGATAAGGCTGGCGCACAGGTTTATGTTCGCGACACAGAAAAGGAGGAGGGCGGCGAAGCGAAGAAGGAACCTGTCGTATACTATCCGGAGTCGCTGGGGCTGGAGGTCATGCCGTATCAGGTTGCGACGGATTCCACGACTGGCAAGAGTATCGAGAAAGAGCACTTTCATGTTTCCAGCGGCGTGATGTATTCCGATTGGGCCGATGATGGAACATACGCGCTTCTTAAGTATGCAAGCGGAGATTCGGTATGGTTTCAGACCGTCCGCTCCGTGCCGGCGAAGAACTATGATCTGCTGGATGAGCTCGGGCTCAGCAGTTATGCCGTGGGAACGAACGAGACCTTCCGAACGGGAACTTTTGATGAAGAAGAAGAGCAGCAGGCATTTATTTACGAATATCCCCTGGCGAAAGAAATTTGTGCGCCGTTCGCCGGCAAGGACGGATTTTTCTATCCAGGGTGGATTCGCACGGAGCGCGAAAATGACGCCGGTCCGGTGAAGAACCCCTACAATCCCGATCTCTACAAATATCCGACCGTATATGTCGCGACGAATGAATTGTACGCGCCGATTTTCCCTGTGAATATCGGCGAACTGGAAATCTGGTGGTCTCTGCCGTCGAAACTGATGAGCGAGGTCCGTCCGAACGGCGGCAATAGCGAGAAGCTTCAGACGCCGATCTACTTCCCGGCGATTCCGATCGATTATTCCATTCATACGCCGGAATTTTACACTGACAAGTTTTCGCGCGACAAAACGCCGCCGCCGCAGATCGTTCTCGCGTCGGGCAAAGGCAGTGCCGGCTATGCGCTGAACGACCATCTTCCGTATCATGACGGAATGGTCGATACGCTTCGGTTCTCTCCGAGCTGGCTCGATTCCTCGCATTCCTATACGGGCATTGTCGCGACATTGGCCGGCATGGGCAATCCCACGGGGGTGACGTCGAACTTCACTTTCGAAGCGCGTATCGGCCGTCGACCAATCTATTATGTCGACGAGTGGACTACTCCCAATGTGATTCCGCTGGCTTCATTCTACGGCCGTCAGGAGGACGGATCAGTTTCGTCTGCCGCCTATCTCAAGATTGCGTTTGACGACGCCGGAAACCTTTACATGAACGGTGTGCGCAAGACCTCCTGGAGCAGCGGAACAAATGATATCGAGGATTTGTGCTTCCCCGCCCGGTTTGATGAATACACGCTTCAGCCGGAATGGGAGTCTGATCGCCTGAATGAAGGCGGCAGCATGTCGATTGCGCTAGTCCGTACGCAGGAGGGCGAGTGGCGCTACTATCTCAACGGGCATCTGGCCTGGAAAGGGAACAGTGATGACTGTTCGATCAATGTTTCACAGGACTCGGTCAACTTGTTTGAGTCGTATGAAAGATACGGCGAGTGCGTCGCCTATCGAGGCTCTATTCATTATCTTCGCCTTTGGAGCAAGGCGAGAAGCGCCAAGGAACTCGCTCAGAACCGGTATATGCAGTGCGCTCCGACTGAAAGCCTCGTCTTCCAGTACTACGGCCCGTCGCAGGAGTTTGAGAATTATGGCGACGAAGAGGCGGTCTGCGGTCCGGTGAAAAACGGACTTGTTATCGACTCTTCCGGACACAATGCCCACGGGCATCTCGGGTATGCCGCTGGAGAGATCGTCCTCAACGAGTATGATACCGTCGACACGACGACATGGATGATCGCCGGTAATCAGAATCCTTTCGACGACTTCAGTAATGACGAACCGAAAATCCGCATTCCTGAACCAGGGCAGACATTCCCGGCGGATGCTAAGATCTACCGTCAGAACGATCCGGAGAAGGAGGGCTACAACCCGAACGAAGAGCATGCTTTCCTTATCGGCGGCGTGGCTTATGCCCTCAGGTGCGATCTCAACCGGATCGATCCCAAGGCGGAAGGGGAAAAGTCGTTCACGTCCCTGCCGTACGTGCTTGTCGCCTACGATGATCCTGACAATATTGGCAAAAAGAAAATGAGTGCGCTTCGTGTCGTCCCCGAGAATGACATGTACCGCTTCAATCAGTACAAGGACGCGGGCACGATGATTCAGAGCCCTGATCCGATAGCGCGGCTTCAGCCCGCCAATCTTCAGAAGTTCATCTCCGGACCGCTCTATGGAGAGACCGATGCCTGCTTCTGGGATCGAAAAGGTTGGTATTGGGCACATCAGGCCGGAAACGACGGCGGTTCGACGAACTACGTGTTCGAGCTTTCGTATCCGAATCAGGACGGTTTCGACTGGCTTGACGGGCATGAGCATCCCGCCGGTGAAATTGTTTCGTGGATGGCGAGTTACGAACGGCGCGATGAATCGTCTTATGCGTGGCCGTCCTGGAACCATGGAGAATGCTATAGCCGCTTCCCGGCACGTCCGGCATCCGATCCGGTCGGTTCGGCGATCGACTACACCTACATTGTCGACTGGCCGGTCACTGTGCCGAAGCTCTACGTGAACGACACGCTCCACGAGGCGAAGGACGGATTGCCCGCAATCCGCGGACAGCTTTCGGCTAAGGTTCTTTATCAGCAGTCGATGGTGGTTTCTTCAAACGAATCGGTGCGCCTTATTGATCCTGAAGTGCGTCGCGGAGGCGCGCTCATCGAAATTCCCGCTGATATTCGCAACTATCGCGACCCGAAGACCGCGAAGCGCAAGTTCACCGATCTGCCGCCGCTCCTGCGCGACCGCTTCCAGTGGAACCCGACGGCGTTCTACGACCGCACGAACGACGACACGCGCGAACTCGAACTGACGGGCCAGTACATCAAGGACGGCAACTATGCGTTCACGCTCCTGAACGTGATGGACGAGCGCTCAAAGGCCGTCATGCTCGACCCCGATTTGCTTCCGGGCGCGGAGCATCCGGATTGGGTGAAGGGCATCGAATCGATGAGCGACGAAGCGTATGTGCTTTCCGACGATCTGACGCCGTTCGATCAGATGGCGCTGGCGACGACTGGCCGGGGCGCGGGTTATGTGACGCTCGTATTCAATAACTCGACGAACATTAATATGGTCGCGCCAAGTGAAGTTATCTCCATGTATGTCATAAAGGTTGAGCCGGAACTCTACAACGGATTCCTACATGTGATGCAGAGCGATAATCCGCTCGATAAGCAGATCAACATGAAGTATACCTCTGACTTCGGCGGACGTCCGCAGGACTGGGAGTTCGAATGGCAGTACTGCGAGCCGGTCAACGGTTCGGCTGTACTGGAGGACGACGGCTGGCTGTCGCTTGCAGGCTCTTGCGGTAAGCCGGGAGTTCCGATGCTCGACTGGATTACGGTCGGCGATGCGGGTGTGTTTGGACTTTCTGATCACTATGTACGTTGTCGCTATCGTTCGCTCGATCCGGCTGTGCAGGCTCTCGTCGGTACCGAGTGGTCGAACTGGTCGGCGCCGAAACTTGCAGAAGGCTGGATTAAGCGCGTTCTTAAGGCGATCAATCCGTTCGATCAGAAGATCCGCGATTTCCTCAACAACGAGATCGACTCCAAGCTCTCGGTCCTTGAACAGGCGGGTGAGCCTTATGACGGAGATATCCCACTTAATCTTGAGGCGCTCAACGAAAGTGGCTTGATCGCGATTTATGAAACGGTTCTCAATCAGGCGAAGAAGCTTTCGATCAATGACGAGAAGATAGCCACTGAATCGCTCGCGCTCTCGCTCCAGATGGCGGCGGGCCGCATAGCCGAATTATATACGGCGCTCGGAAACGAGGCAATGGCGGATGCTCTTAATCCGACGATTGATCTCGGTTCGAATTCAGGCGTAGACGATTCAGCCGACAGCTCCATCTTCCCATTTATGAACCAATGCGAGAATATTCTCGAGGAGGAGCTCTGTCTCCTACGCGGTCGTGATATGTCCTCGAAATATATGACAAGCTGGCTTAACTCGGTACTGCCGTGGGAAGCTCCGTTCTACAATCGTCTAGCATGGAATTTCACGGCAGACGTCATGGGTGGACAGGTTGCATACGTTGAGAATTATGGTATTCGCGATAAGTGCGGTACCTCCAATGCAGCCGACCCATCGAAACCAGATGGTATCATTGATGTTTATGATGCGAAGAAGCTCTATCCTCAGGGACACGGCGACGCGTGGGGACACTACCTATCCGCAGTGAAGGGCTATTATACTCTTCTTAGACATCCCAATTTTGGTTGGAAGCCGCAGATTGAGGGTATTCTCGCTGGTCAGACCGAGATTACAATCGGCAATCTACACGAAAAGCGCTTCGCTCAGGCGGCAGAGGCGAAGGCTCGCGCTGGCGAGAAGATAGTCGCCGATACATTCCGCTGGAACTATCGTGTCGGTACGCAGGATGCGTGGCTAGACGCCGAGGATGAGACGAGCTGGGAGGATGATGCAGGAGAGGTCTGTACTCGCGCATGGGGTACGGATGAATGGGCGACACGCGCTCACCTTGGCGCTTACTATGATTGGGCGGTTGCTAATTCGCTCCTTCCAAGTCGTACTTCTGATGAGTTGGGTCTTATCCGTATGCTCGATCGTGAGTCGACATTCGAAATAGGCGCAATCGCTGCAAGTGCGCGTAAGATTCAATCCACGGCTGATTATGCCGATTCGGGTCTTAATCCGCTAGGCCTATCTGATAATGCGATCCCGTTCGATATTTCACCGAGCGAAATTGATGCTGGTAAGACACACTTCGAACAGATAATGGATCGTGCCCGCAGAGCAACGAAAGTGGCGAAGGACGTATTTAACCGTGTAAAGGGTGTCTCTAATCGTCTTAGGGATCAAAACGCGTCTGCTGACTTTGAGAATATGGTCAGTGATGAAGAAGCCGCCATAGAGCGTCGTCTTATCGAGATTTACGGTTATCCGTATGATGATGATATTGGTCCTGGTAAAACATATCCGCAGGGATATTCAGGTCCTGATATCTATCACTACTACTATGTGGAGACGTACGATCTCGACGGCTCTGGCGGTATCAACGGTGAGTATCGCGGCGTTCAGGCCGGAGACGGTTCGTACGGTAGATATATAGATGTGACGGTTGATGATTATTCGCTTATTACAACGAATATCGTTGGAACGTTCCAGGCTGAACGTGACGAGTCGCTAGCAGATAATGGATTCTTCGGCAACATAATTGTCGGTGCTGTCTCTTGGTATCAGGATCAGCTCGAAAAGGTTGGTTCATATATTGATCCATGGAGCAAGTATACGGGAGTATGCTCGACTAATTATGTACTTCCTGTCGCAGTTGTCGATACTGATGGTGATATGCTGGACGGCAAGATCGCCTACGAGTTCAGTGTTGCCGCCTGGTCTAACGCGCCGTGGGTCGCAAGTTACTATGTGGGCGAGAATGGCTTTACGCCTAAGCCAAAAGATTTCCACGGTCAGCGAAAGGCAGAAGGCGAAGTGCAGATTGCCCTTAATGGATATGCGACACTTTTAGCTGAGATTGATGTTAAGGCGAATAAACTTTTAGCTGCAAATGAGAAGCTGCAAGGACTTATTGACGAGCTTTCTGCCCTCGATTACACCACGCAGATGGGGTATGTGACTGAGGCAGCGAAGAAGGAGATCGAGAACTATATCGCGGCTTGCAAGAAAAATGCCGAGACTGTTAAGACGACATTAGAGGCTCTAAAGCAGTTTAAGGATACTCTGACGGAATCTGGCGTCGAGGCGTTCCCGAAAATTACAGGTCTCTCATTCGACTTAACGAGTATCGGACGCGCGGCACTCTTGGCGCTCAAGAGCGGCGTCAATGATCTTATTCACGGCGAAATTAATCTTCAGGAAATGAAGATTAAAGAGGCTGAGGAGGCTATCAATGAGATTGAAGTAGCGATGAATAAGCAGTTCTCGGCTTGGATGGATAATGAAGAGCGTAAGAAGAAGATTGCTGCTATTAAGGAGCAGACGGCTAATGTCAGAAGCGCTCTTGGCGAGCTTGAAATCGCCTATAATAACGCTAACGATAAGCGCATGAGATATGCGAAGATAGTGGCGGAGGGTGATGAGCTTCAGGCGGAGCGTGAGCGTCTGCGCATTCAGTGGGCGGCCGATCTTTCTCAGAGCCGTTACCGTAATATGATGTATCAGATCATGCGCAACGACGAATTGCAGCGCTATAACGAGGCGTTTGAGCTAGCTGCAAAGTACACATTCCTCGCGGCGAAGGCCTACGACTACGAAACTGGTATGCTTCAGAGCGACAGCTCTAACGCGGCAGGTTCGGAGTTTATGGAGCAGAGTGTGCGCGCTCGTGCGCTTGGACGCTTCACTGAGGATGGAGTGCCGTTAGGTGGCGGGTCAACAGGTGATCCAGGGCTAGCTGATATTCTTTTCCGCATGGAAGAAAACTGGTCTGTCTTGAAGAGCCGTCTCGGATTCAATAATGCGCAGAATGATCTTGATGCGTTCTCGCTTCGTCGTGATCTTTGCCGTATCGTGAACAACGATGACGAGGCTTGGAAGACTAAGTTGGCGAATTACTGGGTGGATGATCTTAGAACTCATCCCGCCTTCCAGCAGCTCTGCCAGCCGTTTAATCCAATGAAGGCGACGGAGCCCGGTTTCGCGATTCCGTTCCGCACGGTGATCGCCTCGCGCAAAGACCTCTTCGGAAATGATCTCGAGGGCGGCTCAACGGCGTATTCGTCGACATATTTCGCGACGAAGCTCCGCGGTGTTGGCGTTTGGATTGAGGGCGCGAATGCAGGAGAGGCGTTGCCTAAGCGTCCTGAAATATATCTTGTGCCGACGGGTCTTGATTATATGCGCGTGCCGATTTCATCTAGCTCGGTGTCGTCCGCAACGCGTGCATGGCAAGTAGTTGATCAGGTGCTTCCTGTTCCGTACGCTCTGGCTGATAGTGATTGGGAGGCGACTGACTGGAGCGCGCTTAAGGATATTTATTCTAATGCGCTTTGTGTCCAGAGGCGTCATCCCGCGATTCGCGCTAACGTAGGAGCTTCGTTCGATGAGGCGAGTACGCTGGTGTATAATTCTCGCTTGATAGGTCGCTCCGTATGGAATAGCGAATGGTGGGTTCTTATTCCGGCGGCATCGCTTAATGCTGATTCCGAGAAGGGTAAGAACGCTTTCTTGGATAATGTTAAAGACATACACCTTTACCTAAAGACATATTCGTTCTCAGGTAACTGATGGAGGTAAAAGCTATGAATAAATTAATTGTGTTTTCAGTTGTATGTGTTGTCGCGTCTTCTCTTTGGAGCGTGTCCATTCCACAGTCTCCAGTTGTGACATACGGTCTGATCAGAGACGAGTACGGAGTACCGCTTAAATCAGCTTCCGAGGCTGAGGTACGCCTTGTAAAGGCTGCGGCGTCTACTGGTACTGTTTATTCGCGGAGCGCCGTTACTGATCAGATGTTGCCAGGAGTGAACTATCGCTTATCGCTCGAAATCGATAGCGAGGGTCCATCTCGTTCCTACGCTGTTTTGAGCGGTACAGAGATGAAAATTCTCTGTACCGTTGGTGGCGAAGAGGCGTATCTTTCGCCTGTTTCGGTCTTTGTAACGCCTAAAGCAGGAACAGCGCAGCGTAAAGACTACACGATCGGCACCGATGCCGATCGTGACGGAATGCCTGATGCGTGGGAGGAATGGGTGCTTCGTTGCGCGGGGAAGTCGTATGATTCAGCGGCTGTTACTGCATTTGATCCGAAGGCAGATGCCGACAGCGACGGAATGACTAACTTTGCGGAATTCTTAGCAGGGACAGATCCGTTTTTGGAGACGGAGATGTTCGCGATAACTGCATTCGAGTCTGTTGCAGATACCGATTTGGTGATGATTCGTTTTATGACTCGATCAAACCGTAAATACCATGTTATATTCAGCGAGTCGCTTGGAGAGGATGCAGTATGGGCGCCCGTTCCCACTTCTAAGAAGTTGGGGGTTCAAGGTGACTATGAAAAGTATGACGGCACTGGTCGCGTGTTGACGATTTATGCTCCGCGCAGTGTTAAGGGAGTATCTGGCTTCTTTCGTGTAGTATGCAATTGATAAAAACATTTATATTTGTATTTTGTTTTTGTTCTACTGCCGCTGCAGCGTCAGATATATGGACGAATTATGTTGGGCGCGTCTTTTCGGCGCGCTTAATTGGGGTTAGCGAAAGAGGGGCGACGTTTATTTTTCATGAAGATGGAGCAACTAACACTATTCGTCTTGCGAAACTCTCCGAAGCTTCTGCTGAGAGAGCTTGTGACATGTTCGATTTTGTGCCGGTTCCACCTCGGCTAGTTGCAACGTATAATCGCGCGAAGGCTGATCTTCGTAGGATTAGTGACTTGCAGGATGATGGCGTTTTAAGCAATGAAAATGCTAAAGAGCGTCGCTTATCTGTAAAGAAAACCTTTTTGGATGTTTGTCTGGAGAAAGGATTTAAAAGAGAGATTGTTGAGCGCCTCGTTAAACAACTGTATTGAGTTAGCTTATAATAGTTCATTCCAAAAGTTCGCGTAATCGCGATAGAAATTAATCTGTTTTCAGTTTTATTATTTTATTATGTCATCTTTTAAAGATATTTAATAAAATAAAAAGAGTTGATTTATTGATAAAACGAATGAAATTATGATATAATACGCACATTGCTTCCAAAAATTCAAGGAACTATAAAATGAAGATTAAATTCGGTAAAGTCGCAGAAAATATCACAACTCGTAAAGAATTTACGCTCGAGAAGGCTCTTAAGGTTCTTAAGGGTAAGACGATCGCTGTTTTAGGCTATGGCATTCAGGGCCCTGGTCAGGCGCTCAATATGCGCGACAATGGTTTCGATGTTATTATTGGTCAGCGTAAGAGCACTAAGGCTAACTCCAGCTGGAATCGCGCTAAGAAGGACGGCTGGGTTGAGGGTAAGACGCTTTTCTCTCTTGAAGAGGCTGCTGATAAGGGCGACATTATTATGATGCTCGTTTCTGACGGTTCTGTCGGTCAGGTTTGGAAGCAGATTGAGAAGTATGTAACTCCTGGTAAGTATCTTTACTTCTCTCATGGCTTCGGCTATGTTTATAATAAGCTTACCGGTATTAAGCCTCAGAAGGGCGTTGGCCTCGTTATGGTCGCTCCTAAGGGTTCGGGTACTTCTGTTCGTCGTAACTTCCTCTCTGGCGCTGGTATTAACAGCTCTTACGCTTTCGAGCCTAACGGCATGAAGGCTAAGACGGTTGAAGAAGTTACTAAGGCTATTGGTATTGGCGTTGGTTCGGGTTATCTCTTCCCCACTACCTTCCAGAACGAAGTTACGAGCGATCTCGTTGGTGAGCGCGGCATTCTTATGGGTGCTCTCGCTGGCGTTATGGAGGCTCAGTTCGAGACTCTCCGCGCTAACGGTCATAGCCCGTCTGAAGCGTTTAACGAGACTTGCGAGGAGCTTACTCAGTCGCTCATTCGTCTCGTTGACGAGAATGGTATGGATTGGATGTACGGTAACTGCTCTCAGACCGCTCAGCATGGCGCTCTTAAGTGGAGACCTGAGTTCAAGAAGGCTACGCTCCCTGTATTTAAGAAGCTCTATAAGAGCGTAAAGACGATGCAGGAAGCTAAGGAAGTCATTCGCGATACCGGCTGCGCTGATTATAAGGAGAAGATGCTCGAGAAGCTCAATGAGCTCCATAATCACGAAATGTGGCTCGCCGGTGCTGCTGTACGTTCTTTACGCCCGAACGAGGCTGCTAAGGGTAATGCAGCTTCTGCTGGCTGGGGCGGCCGTAAGGTCGTTAAGTAAGGAGGCTTAAGCGCCATGAATGAAGGCGCGTTTTTGCAGGACCTCGCGATGCTTATGGCTGTCGCGGGGTCTGTGTCTTTGTTATTCACGAAGCTAAAATGGCCTAAGGTAATAGGCTACATTTTAGCTGGCGTGATGCTTTCGCGTCATACTTGGGGTGGATCTTTTTTAGTTGATGAATCTTCAGTTCAGACGATTGGTCAGTTAGGTATCGTCTTTTTAATGTTTACGATGGGCCTTGAGCTTTCGACTTCTAAGCTTAAGAAGGTTGGTAATGTGGTTATGCCGACAGCCCTCTTAGATACTGTTATAATGATATGTTTGGGCTTTACGATAGGTAGGACGTGCTTTGGTTGGGGGACTGTCCCTTCGCTTTTTTTAGGCGCTGCTATATGTGACTCTGCTACAACGCTTTTAGCGAAGGTTATTGATGAGATGCGCTGGTCCTCGCGCCCATTCGTTAAGTATGTTCTTTGTACTTCTATATGTGAAGATGTAATTTGCGTTGGCGTTATCGCGCTTATAACTGGCGTAGCTAATGGCGCGGGTATGAATATAACTGAAATAGCTTCTTCTTTAGGTGGCTTGGGTGTATTTTTTATTGCGGTATTCTTTTTTGGGCTTGTGCTAGTGCCGCGGTTTTTGACCTCGATAGCTAAGCGCAGTGATGACGAGGCGCTTTTACTTACGCTTTTAGGTTGCTGCTTTTTTGTTACTTTTATAGCGTATAAGCTCGATTATTCTTTTGCGCTAGGAGCGTTCTTGATAGGTGTTATTGGATCGAGTTCTGAGGTTAGAACTCGTTTAGTGCGGTTAGTAGAGCCATTGCGTAATATGTTCGCGGCTGTCTTTTTTGTATCGATTGGGTTATTGGTTAATCCAGCCGAATGTTGGGCTAATTGGCCCGCGATTTTGCTTTTAACATTGGTTGTTATTGGTGGTAAGCTAATTAACTGTACAGCTGGCGCGCTTTTGACGGGTGTTGATATTAAAACTTCTATTCAGATGGGCTTTTCGCTCGCTCAGATTGGTGAATTCGCTTATATGGTCGCTCTACTTTATGTAACGGCGACTGGTGATATGGATAAGCCTATTTATCAGATTGTCGTTGGAGTTTCGCTTTTAGCTACTATGCTTAATCCAATGATGATCCGCTATTCTGATAAGGTGGGAACATACGTCGAAAATAAATGCCCATTAAGAATTAAGAATATTCTTAGCGGTTATCGGGGATTTCTTTCTAAATATCGTCATTCTGGAACATGCGAAAAGAGGGCTGCTGTTAGAAGGTATATTGTCGAGATAATTCTAATAGGAGTTTTGTGTTTTGCGGTTGCTGTAGCATTTTCGATATTAACCGAAATAGATTGGTCTAATTTCTCGGAGTTTTTTGATTCGCACAAGAAGCTTTTCTTCGTGCCTGTAATGAATGTTGTTTTAATTACATTATTGTTATTAGCCTTGCGTATTGCTAAGAGTGTAGCTAGTACAGTATCTGAAATTATAGTAGGTAAAGGCGAAGCTAATTGGCAGGTATCGATTCGCAGCGTTGTAAAGCATTTCGTTATGTCGGTATTTGTTATTTTAGCGTTTCTTGAACTTATCACGATAAATGCGAACTTAATGCCTGATGAAATCTGGGCTAGGTGGGTAATTTTTGGTGTGTTTGTTATTACGGCTCTATTTGGTTGGCGTTTCTTCGTTAAGGCGGGGCAGCGAGTATCGAGACATTTTAGAGACGCTTTAGAGGTTGATGAGAAGCTAGCTAAAATTTCGCGCGAAGTAACATTTACATTGCCTGAGGATATTATCGGTAAAGTTGAGGTCTTACCGACTTCACCTATTGTCGGGCGTAATGTAGGCTCTCTTAATATTCGCGCCGAAACGGGAGCGACTGTCGTTACTGTTGTGCGTGGCGAGACTCGCATTCGTAACGTTGGTCCGCGTCTTGAGATTTTAGCGGGCGATACTTTAATAGCGATGGGCGATGAAGAGCAGATTGCTAAGTTAAAATCGCTGATCGGAGGAGAATCATGAAACGCCTTATATTAATTTTATCGTTTCTTATTCTCCTTGGTCTAGGCGTAGGCTCTCAGATTTGGCTTTCGAAGTTAAATCCAACGAGCGGGGTGTCGGTAGGCTCAGGCATAATAGCTTCTTTAGGCGGTTTGCGTTCTATCGTTGCTGAAGTTGTGTGGTTTCGCGCTAATAAGCTTCAGAGAGAGGGGCGGTACGGTGAATTAATACAGCTAGCGTCGATATTGACGTTTCTTGAACCTCATTCTCATGAAGTTTGGCGATATTTCGCTTCTAATTTAGCGTACGATATTCCTGTCAGTATGCCCAATGGCGATAAATGGTTTTGGGTATATTCTGGAGTTAAGATGTTGCGCGATCAGGCGCTTAAGTGGAATTCTGGTGATGCTGATTTATGTTATGAGCTTGCTCATTTATATTGGTATAAAATTGGTTACAAGGATGATCCTGCCGCGCGTCTTTATCGTGAAGAATGGCGTAAGATAGTTGAAGATGTTAAAAGTCGTGATGCTTGGCAGGAGCTGTCTATGTCTCGAGATAAGATGGCGGAGATAGAAAAGATTTACGATATAAGCGATTGGACGAATCCTCAGGCGAGTGCGATTTATTGGGCGCATCAGGGACTTCAGAAAAGTAAGGATGGTATAAAATCCAGACTTGAATTCCTGATTGCGAAGGCGAAAGTATTTTATAAAGAATCATATAAGAAAGAAAAACTATGAACGAGTCAGATACATCTAGACATTTTCTTAGACAGTGGATCGAGAAGGATATTGCCGAAGGTAAGACTGGCGGTAAGGTCGTAACGCGCTTCCCGCCAGAACCTAATGGAGATATTCATATTGGACATGCTAAGGCGGTATGCCTCGACTTTGGTATGGCGGAGCTTTTTGGTGGCGAGTGTCACTTGCGCTTAGATGACACTAATCCAACTAAGGAATCCGATGAATACGCCGAGAACATTAAAAAGGATATTAAGTGGCTTGGCTTTAACTGGTCTGGCGAAGGCGACAGCGGAGAAGCAGGTTTCTATAACGCCTCTAATATGTTCGATAAGATGTATGAGATCGCCGAGAATTTGATTAAGGCGGGTCAGGCGTATTGCTGCAATCTCGGGCAGGATGAATGGAAGGAGTATCGCGGCGTTCCTGAGAAGCCTGGTCGCGCATCGCCTTCGCGCGATACGACGCCTGAGCGCAATCTCGAGATTTTCCGCGAGATGAAGGCGGGTAAGTACGCTGATGGTGAATGGTGCTTGAGAGCTAAGATTGATATGGCCTCGCCTAATATCCACTTCCGCGATCCGGTTATTTATCGTATTCGTCATGTAGCCCATTATCATCTTGGTGATAAGTGGTGTATCTACCCGATGTATGATTTCGCTCATCCGATTGAGGACGCGCTCGAAGGCGTTACTCATTCGATGTGCACGCTTGAGTTTGAGGTTCACCGTCCGCTTTATGATTGGGTAGTCGATCGTCTTGATGAGATGGGTATGCTCCCGGTTAGAAATGGCGTTAAGATTCGCACCGAGCAGCGTGAGTTCGCGCGTCTTAATATTACTTACACGGTAATGTCTAAGCGTCTTCTTCTTCAGCTCGTTACCGATGGTCACGTTAATGGTTGGGACGATCCTCGTATGCCTACAGTTTGTGGTATGCGTCGCCGCGGTTATACGCCAGGCGCGATTCGTGAATTTTGTGAGCGCGTCGGCGTAACTAAGGTTGAAAGTGAGTCTGATCCCGCGCTTCTCGAGTGGTGTGTTCGTGAAGAACTTAATAAGACAGCATTGCGTCGTATGGCGGTTATCGATCCTGTAAAGGTTGTAGTTGATAATTGGGGAACGGGGAATGTTAGGATGGTGGAATTGCCGAATAATCCGCTTGATGAATCCGCTGGTATGCGTCAGATTCCGTTTAGTGGTGAGGTTTGGATTGATCGCGCTGACTTTATGGAAGTTCCTGAGAAAAAGTTCTTCCGCATGGCCCCTGGTCAAGAAGTTCGTCTTCGCGGAGCGTGTATCTTTAAATGCACCAGCTGCGTTAAAAATGACGCGGGTGAAGTTGTTGAGATTCATGGTACTTGGGATCCTGAATCTTGGGGCGGTAACGCTGCCGATGGTCGTAAGGTTAAGGGAACTATTCATTGGGTTGATTGTGCCAGCGGTGTCGCGGCAGAATTTAGGCTCTATGATAAGCTCTTTACCGAGAAGGATCCTCTTAAGGATGGCTCAAGTGAGTTCTTAAAGTATATGAATCCTGATTCATTGAAGGTTGTCTCTGGCTTTGTTGAACCCTTACTCGCCGAAGCTAAAGGCTCTGAGCGCTTCCAGTTTGAGCGCACAGGTTACTTTATCGCCGATGAGTTCGATCATACGACCGAGAAGCCAGTTTTCAATAGAACCGTGACATTAAAGGACTCTTACAAGCCTGCTAATTAAAAGAGCGGTTATCCTTATTTAATGTCGTGAAGGGAATAAACTTCTCAGAGCCTGTAAATGTAATTTTAGCAGCTGGCGCATTCCCTAAAAAGGGTAGTCAAGCGCGGCGAATGCTAGAATCGGCTAAGCGCGTCATTTGTTGTGATAGCGCTGCTGATATGTTTCGGCGTCATTGTAAGCGAGAGCCTTACGCGGTTGTCGGGGATTGTGATTCTGTTAAAGGCAGGTTTAAAACTGTCGTTAAAATAGATGAGCAAGATACTAATGATCTAAGTAAGGCTGTTCGTTTTTGTCGTGAAAATGGCTTTGAAGATGTTGTTATTTTAGGTGCTACTGGTAAGCGCGATGATCATAGTCTTGGCAATATTTTTAGGGCGCTTGATTTTTCTTTAGATGTCGTTACGGATTATGGATGGTTTACAGCTCTTAAGGGTTCTAAGACATATAACGTAAAGCCGGGAGTTGGGGTATCTATCTTCGCGCCTGATTCAAAGACTAAAATGACGTCGAAGGGTTTAAAATGGCCGCTAAATGGAGTAAAGTTTGAAAACCTCTATTGTGCGACTCTTAATAGAACTCTTGGCGAAGAGGTAAGTCTTACGGCAACTGAACGAGTGTATATCTACTTTTCTTTTAAATGAAAATTATTTAAATGAAAATTATTTTAGCTAGCGGTAGCCCTAGAAGGGCTAAGATACTCGAAGCCTTAGGTGTTGAGTTTTCGATCATAAAAACTGACGCGCGCGAGGTATCATACGATGATGATCCTAGGCGGACTGTTACAGAGAATGCTCTCGCGAAGGGCGCGGCGATAAAAGATCGCAATGTTCTTTCGGCTGATACAATCGTGTGGTATGATAATCGCATATATGGTAAGCCGAGCTCTTTAGATCAAGCGCGTGAGTTTTTAAGAGTATTACGCGGTAAAACTCATACTGTATTTACGGGAGTCGCTTTTAACGGTGAAGTTAAGGTTGTTGAAAGCGCCGTTAAATTTCGTCAGTTGACCGAGGATGAGATTAATGAGTATGTCGATCGGGTAAAGCCGCTTGATCGCGCAGGAGCGTATGATATAGATGAGTCTGGCGAATTTATAGTTGAGTCATATTCGGGCAGCTACGAGAATATAATGGGACTACCTGTTGAACCGCTGAAAGAATGGGGCATTATTGAATGAGTTCACGTCCTGTAGGATTTTTTGATTCTGGATTGGGCGGCCTTTGCATTCTTGAGGCTTTTAAAAAAGAATGTCCTTTAGAGTCAACAGTCTACATAGCTGATAGCGCGAATTGTCCGTATGGTAATAAGAGCGCTGAAGATATTGTTAATCTTTCGGATGCGAATGTTAAAAGACTTCTAGATAAAGATTGTAAAATGATAGTAGTAGCGTGTAATACTGCGAGCGCGGCAGCGTTAGAGTATTTACGTGCTAAATATCCAGCTATTCCATTTGTAGGTATAGAGCCCGCCATAAAGCCAGCCGCGATAGAATCTAAGACAGGGGTCGTAGGTGTTTTAGCTACGGCAGGCACTTTTAATGGTCGACTTTATAATGAAACTAAAGCTAAGTTCGCTAAGAACGTAACGATTATTGCTACAGTAGCTGATGAGTTTGTAGACTTAGTTGAAAGAGGTGTAACCTCTGGCCTTGAGGCCGAGAGAATCGTGCGCGAAAAAATCGAGCCGCTTTTAGATGCGAGGTGCGATAAAATCGTTCTTGGATGTACGCATTTCCCTCATTTAAAGCCTTTGATAGAAAAGGTAGCTGGCAATAAGGCTGAAATTATAGAACCATCTCAGGCGGTAGCGCTTAGGGCGAAATATATTCTTAAGAACGCTAATCTTATGAATGACGCTAATCTAGAGCCGCGGCACATTTTTATTTCAACTAAAAAGGATTGTGACTAATGACGATTCAGGCTAAGAATTTGGTAGAATTACTTAAGGCGAGCGGTAAAACTTGTGCGACAGCCGAGAGTTGTACAGGAGGAATGATAGGAGGCCTTATTACCGCTGTTCCTGGGTCGAGCGATGTATATTTAGGTGGTGTAGTAAGTTACGCAAATTCAGTTAAAGAGAATGTTCTCGGTGTTTCGAATAATACTTTAGAATCATTCGGTGCTGTTTCTGGTGAGTGAGCGCGAGAGATGG
>JAGBTH010000158.1 GCA_017631385.1 Kiritimatiellia bacterium | reverse complement strand
TTTTAATGAATCAATCATGTTAGAATCCTTTTTAGGTATTGCATCATACGTTTTGAGGATAAGTGCATCTCAAATACAAATATATTATATCAAATTGTAGGTCTCGCATAATTATTCAAAAATAATTAATTATACCTATTGCTATTATCCGTGAATTACGGCATCATGTGTTCAGAAAAAACAAAGGGGATAGCCCTCAAAAGAAAGGAAATATAAGATGACACTCAAAGAAGCGATAAAAGAGGTGGTAAGCAACCGCCCGTCACTCTACCCCAACGGCTGGGATACGAAGATCGGCAAAATTCAGCAGAACACGGTGCAGGATTTTTGCATCAGTTTGCGGGGATCCCCATTGGTGGGGGTCCGGTGGGGTGAATATTTTTATGCTATACTATTGAGTATTAAACAGCTTGGGGGACTCATCATTGGTGATAAGTGGTAGAAAAATTGCGATAAGCGCGGCAATCTAGGATGTTTTGCAAGGTGAGGAATAGCCTAGAGGACTGTTCCTATTGGAAATAATTTATAGAAAATGCTAATAAACGCGGTGTTTTGGCAATATTCTGAAATTGATGGGTTTCTTTAAAATGAGAGAAGCGTGAAGCGCATCAAAATCCGCGGCGATAGAGGGTGTTTTTTTGAGGTGAGAATTTGACGCGGAACATTTTGAAACAGTATTAGATTGGTGATAATCTGCGAAGGGATTTAAGTTATTATGCGAAAGTTATAGGCGAGTTTTTAGTGTCTGTTTGGGCTTGATAAGTTGCGTATAAGATGGTACAATGTTGCGTTAAAGGATTTGTTATGGATTACATATCTGTAGAAGAAGCTGCTAAAAAATGGGGTATTTCTATAAGAAGTGTGCAATTACATTGCCAAAAAGGTAATGTGCAGGGTGTTGTTTTAAGTGGTAAAGCTTAAGAGTGAGAGTGACTCTCCCTATTCGCGATAAGTGATATAAAGTTCTGGTAAACGTGATAGATTGGCAATGTTTTATAAAATTGGAATATTATGTGGATAATTGTCATTGACGGCAATGCAGTTGTTGTGATACCATACGAGTAAATAAGATAAATATTCTATCCCACCTATGGGATAGTATTTTTTATACACTATGATGACATATAGATTTAATGATGATGGCCGAAAGATTTCGCTCTTAGGATATGGGGCGATGCGTATGCCTACTGTTGACGGTAAGCACGCTAATGGCTGGGCGAGAGGCGCGTCGAATGCAGAGATAGATCAATAGCGTCTTAATGAGCAGATTAAATATATGCTCGATAATGGGATGAATTATTTTGATACGTCGCCTGCGTATTGCCGCGGATTATCTGAGGGCTGTTTAGGTAAGGCGCTTAAGGCGAGTGGTTATAAGCGCGAGGATTATGTTATTGCGACTAAGTTGTCGAATTTTTCGCCTGCGCAGTATCCGCTAGAGAAGTGTAAGGAGATGTTTGAAAAATCTCTTAAAGAGCTTCAAACTGATTATATCGATAATTATCTTTTGCATTCTGTTGGTAATGGGGATTTTAAAACATTCTCGAAGCGTTATTTGGAGAATGGAGCTTTGGATTGGTGTATTGAATTACGTAAAACAGGTAGAATCAAAAATTTAGGCTTTTCGTTTCATGGCGATCCTAAAGTATTTGAGTGGTGTATGGAGCATCATGATAAATACAAATGGGATTTTTGCTTAATTCAAATGAATTATGTAGATTGGCGTCATGCTAAGGCTGTAAATAAACGCAATCTAAACGCGAAATATTTGTATGACGAGCTAACGAAGCGGAATATACCTGTAGCGATTATGGAGCCTTTATTGGGCGGCAGTCTAGCTAAGTATAATTATGCGGTAGCTAAAGAGCTTACTCCTCTTGATCCTGAGGCTTCATTGGCTAAGTGGGCGTTTAGATTTTGCGGTTCGCACCCGAATGTCATGACGGTTTTATCGGGTATGACATTTGAGGAGCATATAAAGGAGAATATAAAGACGTTTTCTCCGCTAAAACAATGTAGCGAAAAAGAGTTTGAAGCGCTCGAGAGCGCGGCGAAGGCATATCTCGGATTTAATACAATCCCATGTACGCATTGCAATTATTGTATGCCCTGTCCTTATGGTCTTGATATTCCTGCGCATTTTGCATTTAGGAATAATATTCTTACAATGAAGGATTATCCTTCTGCGAAGGAAGTTTTAGACGAATATAATAAAGCTATCCCTGAACCTTTAAGACGAGCTGAGCATTGTACCGGATGTGATAGATGTGTTAGCCATTGCCCTCAATCAATTAATATTTCGAAAGAAATTGCTAAGATTGACGAATGGATCGATGGGCTCATCGATAAGGAGATTGCGAAATGAAAACATCATTTAAGTGGCTTAAAAGGATTCTTTCGCTCGTTGTAGTGGCGCTTTTGATTTTTGCGTTTTTCGGTGAAGGTCCTAAGTGGTTAAGCGAGATAGCTGTAGGCTCGCTCGTTATTCAACCAGCGTTTTCTATAGGATTTCTCGTAATGCTCGCTCTTACTCCAATTTGGGGTAGGTTCTTTTGTGAGTGCCTTTGTCCCTTAGGGATAATCCAAAGTGTAGTAGCTCGAATTGTTCGTCCGCGCTCTGCCGTTCGCCGCGTTTGTACGCGCTTACCGATGTCTAGAGCGCAGATTGTAGTTAGGAGCGTAGTTTTTATCGCTTTTTCGATTGCATTGGCTCTTGGGTATGGGGCGTTAGCTCATTTAATTACGCCATATTCAATTGTCGGTAAAGCGCTTGTTCTTTTTACGCCTGGCTTAGTAATTTTTGGATTTGTTGTGCTAAGCGCATTTTTCAATAAAGGGCGATTTTGGTGTAACTGGGTATGTCCAGTAGGGTCGCTCTTTACATTACTTTCGATTAAAAGCGTTTTCCCTAATAAAATTTCTAAGGGGTGCGAGAATTGCAGAAAGTGTTTCCCTACTGAAATAAAGAAAGCTGAATCAACGGATAAACCATCAAGTGACGTAGAAGTTTCGCGAAGAGCGGCGCTTAAGGGAGTCGCTGTAATTGCCGCGGCGCATACTGTAGAGAAGACTACAGATGGAGGGCTCGCGGCAGTTACGTTACCGGGTATTCCTAAGCGTCCTTCTAATATTCTTCCTCCGGGTGCGGTTTCGCGTACAGAGTTTAATCTTAAGTGTGTAGGTTGCGGGCTATGTGTTACTAAGTGCCCTATGAATGTTTTGCGTCAGTCTACTGAATTAAAGACGTTCGGACAGCCTGAGATGTATTTCCAAAATGGTTATTGCAGAGTTTCTTGTAATTATAAGTGCGCTCAAGCGTGTCCTACGGGCGCGTTAATTCCGCGTACTGAAGCGAGGGCGAATTTGCACATGGGTCACGCGATTTGGAAAAAAGATCTTTGCTTAAGAAATGCTACTGGTGATAAGCATGAATTTTGTAAAGCTTGCGTTCGCAATTGCCCCGTCAAGGCGCTTCACTTTGTAGATGGCGCGGTTGTTATTGATAAGACTGCTTGTATTGGTTGTGGCGCGTGCGAGCATGTATGTCCCGTAAGGCCCGAGCCCGCTATTATTGTAAAAGGTTTTGATCGTCAGCGCGAAGTTTTACCGATGAGTGAGAAGGATTTAATCTCGGAGATGATTGCGTTAGTCGAAGCGGGCGATTCGTGCGTTCTAGCTAAAAATGGCGTTATTATCTCGCGTGATAAGGGACGCGGCATTTCTCCTCTTCTTCGAGTTTTAGATAATGGTAAGCTCGAAGGAGCGATCGTAGCCGATAAGATAATCGGGCGCGCTGCTGCCGCGATTTGTGTTTTAGGAGGCGCTAAAGTAGTTTATGCGAATGTCATGAGTGAAGGGGCGAAAGCGTTACTTAATAAGCATGGTATAAAGGCTTCTGCCGCTAAGATAACCGATGAGATAATTAATCGCGATAAGACAGGTATTTGCCCAATGGAGAAAGCGGTTAAGGAATTAACGGACCCTTCCGAAATGGTAAAAGCGATTCGCCAAGCGCTTAAGGAGATGACGAAATAATGAAGCGTCACTTAATTGGTATTGGTGGAGTCGGGATGAGCGCATTAGCTACTGCGCTTCATAGACTTGGTGATGAGGTAACTGGAGCTGATAGAACCTTAGGAACATCTAATATTTCATTTCTTGAGTCCTTAGGTATAAAGTGTTTCCCTGATGATGGTAGCGGCGTAGATGAGTCGACGGATGAGATAATCGTTTCTACAGCGATTGAGGATGATAATCCAGGGCTCGTTAAGGCTCGTCAGTTAGGTATTCCAATTACTCATCGCGCTAAGGCGTTATCGAGAGCGCTTTCATCATATAAGCTAGTAGCTGTTGTTGGTACTTGCGGTAAATCAACGGTAACTGCGATGCTGGGGCATATTCTCGCTGAGTGCGGCTTAGATCCCATGTGCGTAAATGGCGCGAATGTTCCTGGTTGGGAAGGCGCAGTTAGATTTGGGCGCGGCGAATATGCCGTAGCTGAAGTCGATGAGAGTGATAAATCGCTAGTCGCTTTTAAGCCATACGCTACGGTTGTTACGAATGCCTCGACAGATCATTATTCTAAAGAAGAGATGGATGAGGTTTTTGACGCGTTTGTTAAAGGTATGCCAGGTCCGCTTATAGAAGGGCGTAAGGTTTATGGCGAAGAAGCTGTTTCAGTACCTGGTAAGCATAATCGTAACAATGCGTTTTTAGCGCTAGAAATGGCTAAGGCTCTCGGGTGTGATGAAGCTACAGCTAAAGCGGCTCTACTTACTTTTAAAGGAGTTGAACGACGCCTTCAGAAGATGGGAGATGGCGTCTATGATGATTATGCTCATAATCCTGAGAAGTTAAAAGCGATGTGGACTACATTAGTTGAGGCGCATCCAGAGGGGATTTGTGTAGTATGGCGACCACATGGATACGCTCCATTAAAGAAGATGTTAGGCGCATTGGCAGAGATGTTCAATGAAGTTATTCGTCCGTGCGATAAGCTTTTATTGCTTCCAGTTTATGATGCTGGCGGAACAGCAGATCGTTCAATAAATTCTGACGCGCTTGTATCACTTATTGATTCTGAGAAGGTTGTTAGTGTAGCTGATTTAGACGAAGCGTATTCTTGGATTGTAGCGAACCGCTCTAAATTTTCGGCTTTCGTTACGTGTGGCGCGCGCGATCCTAAATTGCCTTATTTGGCGCGAAGGATAGCTGCAATGTAATTTAGAAATTAAACGATTTATAATAATAGAAAGGTAATTAAATTTATGGCAGGTGAATATCAGTTTAGTCTCGTAGATGTAACTAAGCAGGCGGGAACTAAAACGATTTTGAAGGATGTTAATCTTTCGTTCTTCTATGGAGCGCATATTGGCGTTATTGGTGGTAATGGCGCGGGTAAATCGTCGCTTTTGAAGATTCTCGCAGGTCTCGATACTGATTTAATCGGTACTGTTCAAGTTGCTAAGGGTACTAAGATTGGTTATCTCCCTCAGGAGCCTGAACTTGATGATACTAAGACCGTCGGTGAAGTTGTTGAGGAGGCTGTAGCTCCCATTAAGGCTAAGCTTGATCGCTATGAAGAGCTTTGCTGCAATCTTGATGATCCGAAGGCTGAAGCTGAGATGGCGCGACTTCAAGATGAGATTGACGCGCATGATTATTGGAATATTGATTCGCTCGTTGAGCGCGCAATGGCGTCGATGCACTGTCCGCCCTCTGATCAGCCAGTTAAGGTTCTCTCGGGCGGTGAGCGTCGCCGCGTCGCGATTTGCAGACTTCTTTTAACTGAGCCTGATGTATTGCTCCTGGACGAACCTACTAACCACCTCGACGCCGAGACTGTTCAGTGGCTTGAAGAATATCTTAAGCCTTTTAAGGGAACTCTCATCGTCGTAACTCACGACCGCTACTTCCTCTCTGAAGTTACCGATTGGATTCTTGAGCTCGATCATGGTATTTGCTATCCTTATAAGGGTAATTACGAGGAGTGGCTTAAGCAAAAAGAGGCTATGCTCGCGCGCGAGGCTAAGGCCGAGAAATCGCGTCAGAAGCTTATTGAGAACGAACTTAAGTGGATTCAGACTAATCCCTCTGGTCGCCGCTCCAAGAGCCAGGCTCGCGTCAAACGCTATGAGGAACTCCAGAAGCAGGAGGTCTCGACTCGCGAGGACGATCTCGTTATTCGCATCCCGCCAGGTCCGCGTCTCGGCAATCTCGTTGTCCGCGCCGAGCACGTCAAGATGGCCTTCGGCGATAGAGTTCTTTATAGCGATCTTAACTTCGATCTTCCGCGCGGCGGAATTGTTGGTGTTATTGGTGCGAATGGTGCTGGTAAGACGACGCTCTTTAAGCTTATTACTGGTCAGTTAGAGCCTGTCGAAGGTTCGTTTTCAGTTGGCGATACCGTTAAGCTCAGTTATGTCGATCAGTCGCGTAGCGAACTTAAGGCTGAAGAGACTGTTTATGAGGCGATTACAGGGGGCGGCGAATTCGTGCGTTTAGCGGGAACTTCAATGATGAATGGCCGCGCTTATTGTAGCCGCTTTAATTTCCGCGGTGCTGAGCAGCAGAAGAAAGTCGGCGTTCTTTCGGGCGGTGAGCGAAACCGCGTACACTTAGCTAAGCTTCTTACTTCGGGTGGTAATCTTCTTCTTCTCGACGAACCTACCAATGACCTCGATGTCGCGACGCTCCGCTCGCTTGAAGAAGGTCTTCAGGAGTTTGGTGGCTGCGTAATGGTAGTATCTCACGATCGCTGGTTCCTCGATCGTATCGCGACGCACATTCTCGCGTTTGAAGGTAATGGTAAGACGACATGGTTCGAGGGTAGCTACTCCGAATATCACGAAATGATTGCTAAGCGTAAAAAATGAGACGACCTGAAATTTTAGCTCCCGCGGGAGATTTTATCGCGCTCCAAGCCGCTATTGATGCGGGCGCTGACGCGGTGTATTTTGGCTTAGGCACACTTAATATGCGCGCGCGCAGCACGGTAAATTTCAAAGAGGAAGACTTACCTGAGATAGCTGAGCGGTGCCGCGGTAAAGTTAAAGCGTATCTAACGTTAAATGCTATTATCTTTGAGAGCGAACTTGAAGAAGTGGAGCGCTTAATCGTCTATGCTAAGCCTTATGTCGATGCGTTTATCGTTTCGGACTGGGGCGTCATTTCGCTTTGCAAAAAGCACGGAGTTGAAATTCATGTTTCAACTCAGATGTCGACTTCTAACTCTTCGGGAGTCGCTTTTCTCGCGTCGCAGGGCGTTTCGCGCGTCGTTCTCGCGCGTGAGTGTACGCTCGCTGAGGTTAAAGAAATTGTCTCTAAATCATCGATTGAGGTTGAGTGCTTTGTTCACGGTGCGCAATGCGTCGCCGAGCCGGGGCGCTGTCTGATGAGCCACGAGATATTCGGTAAGTCCGCGTGCCGCGGCGAATGTCATCAGCCTTGCCGCAGGAAGTTTAAGGTTCAGGCTGTCGACTTTTACGAGAATGATATGGGTGAGCCTCTTCATGAGGGAATGGCGAGCTTTATCATCGAGCCTCATACCGTAATTTCGGCTAAGGATCTCTGTTCTATCGGTTTTGTCGATAAATTGATGGACGCGGGGATCGCGTGTTTTAAGATTGAGGGTAGAGCGCGTAATGCGAATTATGTGCGCGCTTGCGTTTTAGCGTATAAAAGGGCGGTTGAAGCTGTTCTTAAGGGCGAATACACTAAAGAGCTTATCGAAGAGTTGACGGTTGAATTAAAGAAGGTATTTCACCGTGAATTTTCGAAGGGGTTATTTTATGGTCGTCCTGGTAAGGATCAATTTACTGATAGCGAAGACTCTCTCGCCTCGACTATTAAGCGCCATGTTGGTGTAGTTATTGACTACTTCACCAAAGCAGGTATAGCCCAAGTTAAAATTCAAGATCATCCGATAAAGCCAGGCGATGAAATCCAGATACATGGTACTAAAACTGGCGTAATCGAAATGGTCGTCGGAGAGCTTCACCGCGATGATGAAAGACCAGAAGTCGCTGAGAAGGGCACTTGGGTTACGCTTAAAACGCCGCGTTGTCGAGTGGGCGACAAGGTGTTTTTCGTTGAGTATCGCTAAAAAGCTTCTTAATCACGGAGTAAAGATGAGCGAAAAAAGTAAAATATCGGCTTGTGTTTTCGATTTTGGCGGTGTAATGACTTTAGCGACGATGCCAGAGGGAGCTCTTAAAGTAGCGGAACGCTTAGGTATTAATAGGGATATTATTATCTTAGGTTATGCGAAATATCGTCGTCAGCTGGATGGTAATTTTATTACCTTTGAAGATATGTATGATCTTATTTTAGCTGATAATGATATTGAGGTCGCGAAGGATGATATTGCCGAGCTGATCGAAGCTGATATTTCGAGTTTTCATGCTCGAAACGAAGAAACTGTTAAATTTATGCGCAGCTTAAAAGAGCGCGGCTATAAGATAGGTATTCTAACTAATATGCCTACTGATTTTGTGCCGCGCTTTAAAAAGTATTTTAGTGACTTTATTGACTTAGCTGACGCGATGGTTGTCTCAGGCGAAGAGAAGATGTTTAAGCCTCAGCGTAGAATTTACCGTCTTATGACTGAGCGACTTAAAGTAGCGCCTAATGAGATTTGCTTTTTTGATGATGTCGAAGCTAATTGCGAAAGCGCGCGCTCATGCGGCTGGAAGGCGATTCGCTTTAGTAATGTAGATCAAATCGCCCAAGAGTTCGAGGATTTGGT
Source organism: Kiritimatiellia bacterium (assembly GCA_017631385.1). Classification (GTDB taxonomy): domain Bacteria; phylum Verrucomicrobiota; class Kiritimatiellia; order RFP12; family UBA1067; genus UBA1067. Next base: position 16,739 of record JAGBTH010000158.1, on the reverse strand, counting down.
ATAATACTCTTTAATAGAAAAGAGATTAGATATGGCAGATTGTTCTAAGATTCGAAAGTTTGAAAGCCCCGCAGATTATACTAAGAGGTTTATTATAAGGGAAGAAATCAATAAATATCTTCCCGGTGGTAAGCATTTTATTGATGAAAAGCTCATCAATTCGTTGATTGAGAAGATTGATTCAACGAGTGTTGATCCAGTTAAGGTGCGCGAGATTATCGCTAAGAGCGAGTCGACATGTGAGACTTTACTCCCCGAAGAGACGGCTACTCTAATGCAGGTTACCGATCCTGAGCTCTTCGAAGAAATGCGCGCGGCAGCTGATAGAATTAAGCATAAGGTTTATGATAATAGGCTCGTAGTGTTCGCGCCGCTTTATATGTCTAACCTTTGTGTAAATGGTTGCAAATATTGTGGTTTTCGCGAGGGTAACGAGGCCCAAAAGCGCCGCGTGCTCACGATGGATGAGCTTAAAGAAGAGCTCGATGTACTCGCCGGGAGAATAGGTCATAAGCGTCTTATTGCTGTTTATGGCGAGCATCCTTCAACTTCAACCGAGTATATAGCCGAGACTATTGAGACATGCTACGCGCGTCAGGTACCGGCTCCTCGCTCTGGTTGCAAGAACGCGATCCGCCGCGTTAATGTAAATGCCGCGCCCTTGCCGATTGATGATCTTAGAGTTTTGCGCTCTGTTGGAATTGGTACATTCCAGGTCTTCCAAGAGACATATAATCGTAAGCTTTATGAAGAAATGCATCCGTCATGGAGCGTAAAGGGCGATTATGACTGGCGCACAACCGCGTTTCACCGTTGTCTTGAAGCGGGTGTTGATGATGTTGGCTTAGGGGTACTCTATGGTCTTTGCGACTGGAGATTCGAGCTCTTAGCGACGGTAATGCACGCGCGCGACTTGGAGCGTTGGTTCAATATCGGGCCTCATACATTATCATTCCCTCGCCTTGAACCAGCCTCGGGTACTAAAGTTCCTGAAGAGTCACCTTGGCTTATCGATGATGATACATTCGCGAGAATTCTCGTAATAGCGCGACTTTCGGTTCCTTATACGGGTATGATAGTTACCGCCCGCGAAAGCGCTGAGAGTCGCAATCGCGTTCTTAATCACGGTATGACCCAGCTAGATTGCTCGTCTAATATCGCGATTAAGGGGTATAGTGACTTTGCGAATGAGGCTCATCAGGAGAAAGAGCGCCAGCAATTTATGTTAGGCGATAATCGCTCACTCGATGAAATGGTTCGCTATTTAGCATCGCGTGATACGATTACGAGCTTCTGCACAGCGGGTTATCGTTGCGGTAGAACAGGCGGATGTATCATGGACGCTCTTAAGACAGGTCGCGAGGGTAAATTCTGTAAGATTAATGCAGTTTTGACATTCCGCGAATGGCTTGATGATTTTGCATCTGACGAAACGCGCAAGGTCGGCGAGAAGTTGATTGAGCGCGAGCTCGAAGGTATTCGTGAGTGGCTACCTAAGTTCTATCCAACAGTAATGAAGCAGTACGAAGCGACTTGCCGCGGAGAGCGCGACCTCTTTTTCTAAATAAGGATAATATTTTATTTTCTTAAGGTCTAAGAAGTAAGATAAAAAATAAATTTCAAATTTCAATTTGGCATAAGGTTCATCCGAGGCCGATTATTGTGGTAAGGCGACATAGTTGACAGTAGTGACAAAATTATGATAAAGTAATCGCGTGATTACAAAAAAGGATTCACGCGATGAGAGTAAAAACAACGAAGAAAGATAGTGTTCGCAAGACGCGCACTGATGGTCTTGAGACGCGCGAGGCTATTATTGCCGCGGCTTTAGAAGAATTCGCGGAGAAGGGTTTCGAGCTCGCTTCTGCACGTGAAATCTGCCGCAGAGCTGAGGCGAATTCCGCTCTTTTAAGTCGGTATTTCGGATCGAAGGAGGAGCTGTATCGAATTGTTGCTAATAGATTATTTGGGAATCTAGGCTCTCCTCTGGCTACATTGGCTACTTCGGTTATCGATGAAGCGTCTTGGCGCGCGGCACTTCGTGAGTGGGTTGATGATATGCTTTTTATGACTCTTCCGACTGAGAAGGCTCAGAAACTTTGTGCGGCGCTTTTTCGTCATGAAGTTACGCGTCCGACGAAGTTTCATAAGGAATTTAAGGAGGCGTTCGGTCGTCCTGTTTATGAAAGTCTTAAAAAGATTCTCGCCTATAAAGTTAAGGACGAAGTTAAACTTGATTTATGGGCGTCATCAATTTGGGCTCAAGTATCAATATACGCGCTTTCTGATAAAAAGTGGCATTCTTCATTTCGTCCTGAAGGCGTTAAGATACGACAATGGGCTGATAGGATATCAGAACATATTTGTTCGTTGGTATTTAGTTGCATATAATGTAAGGTGAGGTAGTAAGATGAAAAATTCTTTCAGTCCGCTTTTTCTCACTAATTTCTTCGGGACACTCAACGACAATTTCTTAAAGACGTTAGCGAGCTTTACGGTTATTGGTTGGATTAGTGATGAGCGCGTAAAGTCAATCGCTATGGGAGTAACAGCAGGAGCACTCGTTTTACCGTATATTCTTTGTTCTCCGCTAGCCGACCGGTTGACCGTGCTTTGGTCTAAACGTAAAATTGTGCGTATCGCCAAGTGGGCTGAGCTACCTATTATGGCTGTTGCTATTGCGGGCTTTATCTTTAAGTCTCCATGGCTGGTTATTGGCTCTGTTTTGTTAATGGGGCTTCAAAGCTCGCTTTATTCGCCCGCGAAGTATGCGCTTATTCGTGATATCGGCGGCGTAGAGCGTATTTCAACTGGCATGGGCGGCATGGAAGGTGTTTCGTTTTTAGGTGTATTGATGGGTACAGTTGCAGGTTCTATCGTTTCTGATATTGAGAGTGAGATTCTTCGTTATGGTTGCTTAATCGGATTTGCCGCGCTTGGACTTATAGCGAGTTACACGATTCGCGCTAAAGAGGAACTTAATCGCTCGCTTCACGCAGTAAATCCTTTAAGGTATATGCGCCGCGTTTATCGTATGGCTAATCGTTATGATGGGCTTAATGCCGTTATCTTTACACTTTCAACATTTTGGTGGGGCGCGGCGATGCTCCAGATGGGACTTTTAGTTTACGGTAAAACTGGCCTCGGGCTTAGCGCTATAGGAACAGGCTCGTTACTATGTGCGGCGGCTGTAGGTATTGTTTTAGGTCAGGTTATTGCAGGGTTTATTGACAAGAAGAGATTTCTTTTAGGTACAACGCTCTTAACAGGCTGGATAGCTGCCGCTCTTTTGGCGGTTCTTTATTTTGTTCCAATGTCTCCGATTTGTTTTGCGGTAATTTTAGGCGTTCTCGCTTTTGATTTAGGATTTTTTAAGCTTCCTTTTGACGCTGAAATTCAAAAGGTAGTTAAAGGTCCTAAACTCAATACGATACTATCATATTTTAATCAGGTTTCGTTTCTCTTTATGCTCGTTGCGAGCGGATGTTATGCGCTGGTGAGTTGGGCGTTCGGGCCTAAGGCGTTTTTATTTTTGCTCGCGATAGTCTTTTTAATTGTGCCGTTTTTATTCGTATTTAGTTATCGCTCAGTATTATTATGTGTCGGGCGTTGGGTTTTTGCGAGGAGGTATAATGTAATGGTAGATGGGTTGGATGTTCTAAAAGATATAGAAGCTAAAGGTTCGACCGTTCTTGTATTGCCGAATCATCCCGCTATGGTAGACCCGATGCTAGTTGCAGTTACTTTTTGTAAAACTCCTCTTAAACCGCTTTCTGATGAATCGTTTTTTAGAGCGGGCATTGTAGCTCCGCGTGTTTTAAAGACTCTTGGAGCTGTTCCTGTTCCAGATCTTCGTAAAAACCGTTCGCGCGCTGGCGCGTCAATTGCTAGAGGGTTAGGCGATATTGTTAAGGCGACTATTAATGATGGTGGGAATGTTATTTTTTATCCATCTGGGCATATCCAAACGGAGTGCGAGCGCGAAGATATCGGTACTCGTCAATTAGCTTATAATATCTGCAGCGATCTGCCTAATAATATTCGCGTCATTGGCGTTAGAACGCGCGGACTTTGGGGTTCTATTTGGTCGCGAAAGAACCGAGCGGCTTCGCCGGCCTTTGTGCCTACTTTTATTAAGAGTGTTCTTTTGTGGTTCTTCTGGTCGCCTTTTGTCCGCCGCCGCAAAGTAAGAATGCATATTGAGGATGTTACTTCATTAGTAGTTGAGTGGTCTAAATTATCGCGTTTGGAGTTTAACGCTAAGCTGAATAATTGGTATAATGTGGATGAGAAAGAAGGGGTGTAATGGTTCAGTATCGAATTAAGACAGCGCTCGTCGCAATATTGATGTCACTTTCTTTATGGGCTGATAAAGTATCGCATAATAATACATGTAAAACCTTTAAGAACATGTCAGTAAAATCTAGTTTAGATAATCTCGAAAGTGTCAATGCTAACGAGACATGGTATGTACCAGGATGGATGTGTACATCCGAGCCTGAAGAATTGGCATGGAACAGTTTTACAAATGTTTTTTCTACAACTATAAATCGTTTTCATAAATGGGATGGTAATCAACTTTGGCCAATCGCCGCGAAAAACGCTGATGCCGAAGCTGATAAATTAGCTGACGAGATTAAGCTTATGAGCGAAAATCGCCGCGCTTCTCTTACTCTCGTTGGTCATTCGCTTGGTGGGCGAATCGTAGCTAGAACCTTATCGAAACTTTCGTTAGATGGCATTAAAATAAAGCGCGGCATTTTACTCGCTCCGGCAATTCCAGCTAAAGATGGTGATTTAGAGAAGATGGGTTTAGGTTCTAAAGAGCCAATGATTGTGGTTGCAAATCCCGATGATGTTACGCTTAAATATGTTTATGCGGTCGCTGGAGGTGAGAAGGGGCCTGCTTATGGCGCGGCAACAACATTTAAGACTCCTAAAAACGTAAAAGAGATTCCTGTATCTGAAGATATAACTAAGAACACTATTATTGATGCTTTTTGGGGACGATTCGACGCGGCGAAAGAAATCGCCAATCATCACGCGTCGTTTTATTTCGAGGAATTATCTAGGGTTTTAGATGGTAAGGTATCTAAAGGTGTAAGAGTTATGGTACCCCAAGATAAAATTAATTTCGAATGGAAGGTGATAGACGCAGGATTGTGGTGGGATGTCATTGATAAAAAGGGCGGCTGGAAGTTAGAGCGCAATATTGTTACGGGGCATTGTCGTATTATAAATCCCGAAAAGTTTCGCGTAGCATGGGGCGAGCGAGAAAAAATGGAAAAGGCTTTTGATAAGGTTAAAGCACAACTTAATGTAGAGGAGGAATAAAATGAATAAGATTTTTATAGCTATTCTTGGCGTTAGTTTATTGAGCGGTTGTAAGATGAAGGAGTTTTCGTCGACGCCGTTTTATGAAGGCAATACCGTAAAATATACGGGCGCGGTTGAAGATCGCGTAAACCTTTGGCCTGTAGCGTATTGGCGCGAACCTGTCGGTTCGGTAGCCTGGCCGCTCCTATCGTTCGGAAATGATCATTTCGCCTTAAGACCTCTTTATTCGCAGTACAAGAAAAGCGGAAAAGGCGAATATGATGAATACAATGTCCTATGGCCGATAGCGCAGTTTGATACGGACGATAAGGATTATCGAATTTTCCCGTTCTTCTGGGGGAGCAATTACTCTAAAGATCCTTACTTTTGTCTTTTCCCCGCCGTTTGGTACAACGATGAATTCGCGGGCGTATTACCGTTCTTTTGGCGTACCGATAAATACGCTAGCGGATTTTGTGTATTTCCGTTGTTTTGGACGCAATTTCACAGGAATGTGTACAGGGATGATAGTTTTTGGCACACGCTTTTTCCGTTGTATTACTATCAGAATTCCAAAGAGAAAGAGAGTAGTAAGTTTTGGGCTTTTTGCGGTTTGGCGGGGTATAATTGCCTCAATGAAGAATTTATAGATCATAGATTTTGGCCGTTCTATCATTGGGAGAGGGGGGATTTTTATTCGATTCCATACGCTCGTTATCAACGAGACAGTACGATTAAAAATCGATTCTGTTTTCGTCTTGCCGGATACGATACAAATACAAATAATGAATATATAGCGTCATGGGTTTTTCCGCTTTATTACCATAATAAAGAGAGTCAGGAATTCCTTACTCCTCTTTATGGTTCCTTGAACGGCGGGATTGGTCAGACTAACAGTTATTTCGCTTGCGGACTTGTTGGTACGTACTCTGGTAAGATAGAAGGTGGTTGGGTTTTTCCTATTTTTAATTATAAGAAGGATAAATCGTTTAAGTCGCCTCTTTATTCCTGGGATGGCGGTGGTACAAGTAAGACCAACAGTTATTACGCTCTTTCTGTAGCCGGCAAGCGTTCGGGGTGTGAAACCGGATGGTGGCTCTTCCCGTTCTATAATAAGAAGAAGGATGCGGCTTATGACAAAAAGTATGCTTATCTCGATATGGATAAATTGCTTGAAGAGATAAAAATCTGGGATGCGGTCCGTACAAATTGGACATGGAACGCCAAGAAGAAGTGTCAAGAAATTGAGTCGATAGAGCCGATAAAGGAAGGTACTCATTTTTACTCGTACAACAATGCTGATTTATGCCTTGTATTCGATAATGACCGCAATGTATCGGGCAGAGTACCCTGGAATGGGAAAGTGTATAAGATTACGTATAATCACAATCAGGGTAACCGCCTTGCCTATAGATATGAAGGCTTACGCTTAGTTTCTTTTGATGTAAATACGCGCAGGAAAATTTCGGATGTCGAAGAAGGTGAGTCGTCTTTATTCTTCTTCCTTTACAACGCTTCACATAAGCGCGATCGCATGGCGAATAAGAGTTATGCGAGCAGGAAGGTTCTTTTGAAGCTCTGGGACTGGGAAGAGAAGAACGGTGACGTTTCGTTCGACATATTCCCGGGCTTTACCTACGACTTAAAAACGAACGGATATACGAAAACGTCCTTCCTTTGGCGATTCTTTAGATACGAACGCGATCCCAAGGAAGGAACGAGCGTAGATTTTCTATTTATTCCGTTTTGGAGATAGGTGAGTTTTTGATGTCGACTTGATTCGCCAAGGTGGATTGTTGACGTGAAGTGAAATGTGATAACTTTCGTGAGCAAAATGAGAGTAGTAAATCTCATTTTTACTCATTTCGAAATTTTCTCGAACTTGAATAAATGAGTGAAATTATGATAAAATTACGATCATGAAAAAAATACACTTATTGTCTGTTGTTTTAGCCTCTATGGCTACCTTCGCTTCTGAAACTAAAACTATCAAGATAGATCCAGGTGAATACTGGTGGGGTATGGCGACGACCGCCGGAACGGAGCTCCCAGTCACCGCTCAGACTGGCTATTTTAGCCGTGATATTAGAGCTGAAAACTATTCCAATCAGGCGGTTCCTCTTCTTGTTTCCAGTAAGGGTCGTTATATTTGGTCTGATAAGGCTTTTAAGTGCACGGCTACTAATGGTAATTTCGTTATTGAATGTGAAGCGCCTTTAAATGTCGTTAAGGCTGGCGCGACGCTTCGTGAGGCGTTTCTCGCCGCGTCTAAGTCTCACTTCCCCCCGAGCGGTAAGACCCCTGATTTAGCGCTTATTGCTAAACCTCAGTGGAATACCTGGGTTGAGCTTACGTATAATCAGAATCAGAAGGATATTCTCGCTTATGCTAAGGCGATCGCAGCGAATGGCTTCCCTCAAGGCGGCGTCATCATGATTGACGATACGTGGCAATATGGCTATGGTATTTGGGAATTCGATCCGCGTCGCTTCTCCGACCCTAAGAAGATGTGCGATGAGCTTCATCAGCTCGGTTATAAGGTAATGCTTTGGGTTTGCCCGTTCGTTTCGATGGATTCTCCTGGTTACCGCGAAATGGCTCTCGGTCTTAAGGATGCTGGTGTTAAGTGCGAGAAGGGTGGTCTCATCCTTGGTGATGACGATGAGCCAGTCGCTGCTAAGTGGTGGAATGGCAAGTCCGCGACGATAGACTTCTCAGATCCTCTCGGCGCCGCGTGGTTCGCGCGTCAGCTCTCTAGGCTTGAGAAGGAGTTTGGTGTAGATGGCTGGAAGCTCGATGCTGGTGATACCGAATCTTATAAGAAGGAATGGAAGACTAAGGGTAACTTTAGCCCCTCTGAAATGTGCGAAGCGTATGCGAAGATTGGTCTTCAGTTCCCTCTTAACGAGTATCGCGGTTGCTTTAAGATGGGCGGTCAGCCTATTGTTCAGCGCCTTTGCGATAAGGGGCATAACTGGAAGGCTGTTCAGCAGCTCGTTCCAGATATGATTTCTTGTGGTCTTCTCGGCCATCCTTTCGTTTGTCCTGATATGATCGGTGGTGGTAGCTGGATGGCGTTTATGCCCGATGCTCCTACTCCTTTTGATCCTGAGCTCTTCGTTCGTTCTGCCCAGGCTCATGCTCTTTCGCCTATGATGCAGTTCTCGGCGGCTCCTTGGCGCATGCTTAAGGGTGAATATCTCGATGCTATCCGTAAAGCTACTTGGACTCGTATGAAGTTCGCTAATCGTTATGTCGCGCTCGCTAAAGAGTGCGCTAAGACGGGTGAGCCTATGCTCCGTAATATGGACTATAACTACCCTGGTCAAGGCTGGGAAAGCGTAATGGATCAGTTTATGATGGGTGACTTCCTCGTTGTCGCTCCTCAGTGCGTCAAGGGCGCTAAAGAGCGTAAGGTTATGATTCCTCCGGGTAAGTGGCGCGGTGATGATGGTGTAGTTTATGAAGGACCTAAGGTAATTTCAACTCCTACGCCTTTAGATCGTATTCCTTACTTTGAGCGTGTAAAGTAATAAATAGCAGTTTTAAGGATATAACATGAAAAAACTTTTATTTGCGTCTATTGCTACATTGTTATCAGTAGCCGTCAATGCGGATGTATGCATTAAAAATGGTGAGACGATCGCGTTTATGGGCGACTCGATTACGCAGCAAGGAGGTACATCAGCTGCCGGCTATGTCAACTTAGTTATTAAGGGGCTTGAGATAGCTGGTGTTAAAGCTAAAAAGATACCTGCTGGAGTTTCGGGCAATAAGTCTAATAATATGCTTGGTCGCTTAGATAAAGCTGTTATTGCTAGAAAACCTCAGTGGATGACATTTTCATGCGGCGTTAATGACGTTTGGCATGGCGAAAACGGCGTTCCTCTTGAAAAGTACAAAGAGAATGTAACGAAGATTTTCGATAAGTGTGATGCGGCAGGTATTAAGGTAATTGTTTTAACAGCGACGATGATTGGCGAAAATCCTGAGAACCCAAATAATAAAAAGCTCGCCGCTTACAACGAATGGCTTCGCGCAGAAGCTAAGAAGCGTAATTTGCGCTTAGCTGACCTTAATGCTGATATGCAAGCTATGCTCGCTGAAATTCGTAAAACCGATAAATCTCGCGGCAATAAGATTACGAGAGATGGCGTTCACATGGCTTATAAAGGTAACTGTATGATGGCGTGGGGCGTTTTGAAGGCGATGGGTGTTGAGGAATCTATGAAGGACGCGATTTTCGCGGAATTCAATAAAACTCCTGAAGCCTACGAAGTTTTTGTTAAAATTTCAGCCAATGAGCGTACTAAGCTTTCTAATGAGGCTAAAGCTGCTGATAAGACGTTTAAAGAATACGTTCGTGAAAAACTATTGAAGTAAGGTTTTATTTATATGTTCGCCAGTTTCGCGTCAGAATTATTAGAATTTGCGATGCTTCTAGCGTTCGGTTGTTCTTGGCCTTTCGCAATCTGGCGAACTTATAAAGCTAAGCGTGTTGACGGTAAGTCCCCTCACTTTATGATGATAGTAATCTTTGGCTATTTGTGCGGGATTTCTGCACATTTAGTCGAGGGGACTAAGCTTTGGTTATGTGCGGTTTATTTAATTGATATGAGTCTTGTCGCGACTGATCTCGCGCTTTATTTTCACTACTCGCGTAAAAATACAAAATGAAACTTTACGTAGCGACCCACAATCAGCATAAACTTCGCGAAATAGCTGAGATTTTACCAGAGTTTGAAATAATTGGCGATAATCCGTCAGGAGTCGAGGAGACGTCTGAAGAGTTTATTGGTAATGCCTTCATAAAGGTTCGCGCTATAGCTTCTAAGCATCCGGGCGAGTGGTGTATGGCGGATGATTCGGGGCTCGAAGTAAATGCGCTAGGCGGCGCGCCCGGGGTAAGAAGCGCGCGCTATGCTGGGCGTGATGGCGATACGCCCGCGAACAATGCGCTTCTGTTAAAGAATCTAGAGGGGGCTACTGATCGCGCGGCTAATTTTACGTGCGCCATTGCGCTTATTGATCCCGATGGGCGCGAGCATTCGGCGATTGGTAAATCATTCGGTAAAATAGCTGAAAAGCCATCTGGTATTGAGGGGTTTGGCTACGACCCATTATTTATACCCGAGAATTATTTTAGATCATTCGCTGAACTCTCGGCTGGCGAGAAGAACGCGATTTCGCATCGCGGTAGGGCGCTCGAGAAAGCGCGTGAGATTATTAGGTCTATTAAAAAGCCGTCTGTTAAGTCGTGGTTAAGACTTTTTAGATTTGTTAATATTCCGACTGTCCCTGGAGATGTTTTAGTTGGCGCGGCAGCCGCAGTTACAGCGCTGGGAACAGAAATCTATTCTCCTAAAAAGCTTATTGCTTCAATATTCGCGTCAGTCTTCTTTTATTTGTTCGGCCTCGTCGATAATGATATAGTTGGCGCTAAGAGTGATGAGAATCGCCCAATTCCTGATGGAGAGATCTCGCTTTTGTCAGCGCGTATCGTGCGTGGTGTCTTTTGGGCTTTACCTATACTTATAGGATATTTATTTAATCTTTCTAAAGTATGGTGGGTAGTCGCGTTTACATTATTTTTATCAATAATTATTTATAATAGAACTAAACGACCGTTGGTTATGGGGCTTTGCCGCGCACTTAATGTTCTTTCAGGTGTAGCGGTATGTATGAAAGGCTTTAGCATTTCCAGTTCGCGTCTTTTCGTATTAGCTGGTATAGTCTCGGCGGTTTCGTTTATCTATGTTTCGTATTTAACATATTACGCGTCAGATGAGAATAAGAATCCCTCTAAAAAGCCGTTCGTTAGGCTTTTAATCGCGATGATTGTATATTTACAGCTTTTAATGCTAGTCGGTTTCGCGGTTGTCTTTCCAATGACAGAGCCGATGCGCCACATGCTTTTTACGGGAGCTGTACTATTAATCTCGTTGAGAGTCCTTAAGATGCTTATGCGCGATGTTAGCGCTACATAACGTATGCGGTATAACTCTGTCGGATTAACAGAGTAAAATGAAGGTGATTGTTATGATGAAGTTGGTGATGGCCTTTTTATCTATAGTCTACGCACTAAATGCATTAGCTGAAGATCCTATAGAAGTTAGGGTTCGCGATACGCCGACAGGACCTAAAATCTTTGTTGATGGTAAGGCTGTAAGCCCTAGATTTTTCTTCGGCTCCCCTCAGAATTTGACGATTCTTTCGTGGCCTAAAAAAACAGAGCTTATTATCCCATTTGTTGCCGATTCGGATACAGGATCAGGTGTAATCGAACTTAAAGTTTCTCAAAAAGATCCGCCGGTTTGGTTTTCGAGCGCTAAGATTGAAGATGTAACTGAAGGTATAACTAAAGAGCTTACTGACGCTAAGGAGAACAGTACGCGACTATTTAAATGTGAGAATCTAACATTTAAGAAGTCTCATCGTTATCGCTTTCATGTTTTTCATCGTGCTAAGCGCGATAGGGTTGTTCTTGATCATGAAATTTCGTATACCAACAATGATAGAGTTAAACATATAATACCATTACCTTATGGTGATACTCTCGGTGATACGGTTCGCATAGCTGGAGAGCATGGTTTTGATTTAGTTACTTTTTCGACTGAGAATTCGTGGGGTTGTCAGACATGGTGGGCGCCGCCTGAAAGGCCGCGAGCCTTCGGTGTTATTGACGATATGTGCGCTAAGCTTATAGCTGCTAATCCGCGCGTTTTATTAGTGCCGCGCATAAGCGCCAATGCGCCAAGTTGGATGCTCGAGCGCGATCCGTCGCTTAAGATGAAATTTAATGATAAGTTTACGATAGAAATGTCGTCGATTTCATCGCGTGAATATCGTAAAGCCGCATGTGAAGAAGTTGAGAAATTAGCGCGGCATTTAAGAACTAAGTTCCCGCGTAATTTCGCAGGCCTTCATGTCAGCGGCCAAAATTCAGCCGAATGGTTTTATATGCTCTCTCAGACTCGCGATTTATCAGGCTATGATATTCATACACGCAACGCTTTTAGAGAATATTTAGCTAAAAAAGGCGATAAAGACGCGATGGCAGCTGATGTTCCGACAGTCGCTGAGCGCCGTGCTAATAGAAAAAATGGTAGGTTAGATCCTAAACTTGATAAGCGCGTTATTGAGTTTGGGCGATTCCGCCAAGAAGAAATGGCTAGTTTCATTAACGAGTTAGGCGCGGCAGTTAGACGAGGAACTGATGGTAAATCGCTCGCTCTCTTTTTCTACGGCTATACATGGGAAGTTGGCGGAGTTCCTGCGGGTGCCGCTGAGACGGGGCACTTTTTCGTCGATTGGCTTTTAAAGAATGCGCGTGAGAATATAGACGGCATTTCAGCGCCTTTCAGTTACGCTGAGCGCGGCTGGCCGGGTTCTATGGCTGTAATGAGCGCCGCGGAGACGATTATGCGCAACGGAATTCTTTGGATCAATGAAGATGATACGCGCACGCATCATGAGGAACTTTGGAATGGTACGGTGAAAATTGGCGGATTTGTTAATGATTCGCCTTGGAAGACGCGTAATTTTCTTTTGAGAAATTCCGCTAAGTGCATTTTGCGCGGTCATGGAGATTGGTGGATGGATCTTTGCGGTAGAGGATGGTTTAGGGATGAAGAGCTTTGGCGTTTAAGAAGCGCGTTAAAAGAGATGGATAATGCGCTTGTGAACCGTAAGGCGCCGTATACGCCAGAAATAGCATTAGTTTTAGACGAAGAGAGTATAATGATGAACGGTTGGAATTCAAGTAGATTAGTATGGCCGTTTTTAAGCCGAGTCGGTTTAGAGCGTTTAGGCGCGACTTATGGACAGTATCTTTTAGATGATGTTTTAGATAATCCGCCTGACGCTAAACTTTTTGTACTCGCATTTGTAAGAGATTTATCCCCTGAGAAGCGCGCTAAGCTTGATGCGCTTAAATCTCGTAAAGGCGTTCATATTTTTGAACCTAAAAAGGGGTCTGATTTATGGAGTGGCTCTATTGCTGCCCAAGCTAAAAAAGCTGGCGTTCATTTTTATGCGCCAGCGGGTAGTGCGTTTGTCTGTGCAGCTGAAGGATATGTAGTTGTTCAGGCGCTTAAAGACGGTCCAATAACATTGACATTAAAAGCTGGGCCTATCGTAGATGTATTAAGTGGCGAGAAAATCTCTGAAACATCTACAGCTACAATTAAGTTCAGTAAGGGCGAAACACGAATTTTTAAAACTCAAATGTAAGCTCCTTATTTAAAAAAAAATGAACTTAAGCTCTTTTCCTTGCATATAAGGATATAAAGAGTAATTGTAAATGGAAATTTGGGAAGAGCTTAAAAAGAATAAAGAAAGCGGCGCCAGGAGATTGGTCGATGAATATGGTAATCGGCTTCTTGGCGCGGCTTTGGCATTATGTGAAAATCCCCAGGATGCCGAAGATCTCGTATTTAGGACTTTAGAGCAAGCTATTAAAAAAATTCAGCAGTTTAATCCTGAATATTCCTTTTTAAATTGGCTTTATGCGATATTGCGCAACTTCAGGAAAATGGATTTGCGTAAAAAGCATCTTATAGTTCCATTTGGCTCTACAGAAGATTTACCAGAAACTCCTACGTTTTCGATTTCTAAGGAATTATTAAGCGAATCTTCTGACGATACGATAGAAGAAGCGCTTCGCTCTCTTAGTGAGCTATTAAGAGAAGTGATTGTATTGCGCTATTATTATGATAAAACGCTCGCTGAAATAGCAATAATGTTAAATATTCCTGAAGGAACTGTGAAATCTCGTCTTTATAATGCGCATAATGCTCTTTATAAATCTTTAACTCTAAAAAGGAACTCACGCCATGAATGATGCTATCGAGACCATTCTAGCCGAAAAAGTGAAAGCTTGCTTTTCGATAAAACGATTGCCTAATTCGTTCGCGGATAATTTAATCGCTTCTCATAAGCGCAGAGTGCGTAATTTCCGCTTAAAAATGTGCGGCATTATTTGTATTTTAACGATTGCCTTAGGTTGGGCGATTATCCCTTCGAAGCATGTTAAGGAGATGCCTACTAGAAATGAAGCGCAGCTTATATCGGCTTCAGAGTCAAAGCCAGCTCAAGAGATTACTGGCCTAATGATTTTAGGCATCTTGCGTGATTGCATTTTAACAAGAAGAAATAATAAAAAAAGAGAGGAGAGCTCAAATGACAACTAAAATGATAATTATAATCGCGATAGCAGTTTTAGCTACCGTTGGTACTTATCTTTTTGGTAAAATGGCTGAGAAGAATGATTCTAGTGACGATTCGTCTAAAAAGAAAGGATAAAAATAGTGTATAGCGATTTACCATTTCTAGTATCGATAGCGTTTATCGCGTTAGGGCTTTGGGGTCTAGCTTGGAGCGCTAATCGCTTTGTTGATGCGTCAGGAGCTCTAGCGACTAATCTAGGAGTTCCTCCATTTATCATAGGAATGGTAGTAATCGGCTTTGGAACATCAGCCCCCGAATTAGCTGTCTCGGCGATTTCTGCCGCATCTGGTCATTCAGAAATCGCCTTAGGTAATGCCTGGGGCTCTAATATTTATAATATTGCTATTATTTTAGGTGTAGCAGCCATAATAAATCCAATAATAGTAAGGCCTCTTTCAGCTATTTATTCAGCGGCAATGCTTATTGCGATTTCGATCGTCTCGGGCGCTTTAGCGTGGCTAGGAGGAGGCTTATCTAGACTTGATGCGCTTATATTGCTGCTCCTTTTTGCCGCGCTGTTGCCGGTTTCGTGTTGGCTTGAAAAGCAGTCTGGCTCTGAAAGTAATGGTGAATGTAAGACTGTTTCTGTTTCATATCCTTGGCTAGTAGCATTAGCTTCGCTAGTACTTTTAGTTGGCTCATCACATATTTTAGTTTGGGGGGCTGTTGATTTAGCGCGGCATTTTAATGTCTCTGAACTTCTTATAGGACTTACAATAGTAGCTGCAGGTACATCGTTACCAGAGCTCGCTTCCGCTATTGCCGCGGCTCGAAAGGGTCAGCACGATTTTGTAGTTGGTAATATCGTCGGTTCAAACTTTTTTAATGCGCTCGCAGTTGTTGGATTAAGCGGCGCGATAAGGCCGTTTGACATAACCTCGATTGGTGTATTTACACGCGATTTTCCAGCGATGATAATCTTGTCGCTTTCAATCGCGCTCTTTGCATATAAACGCGGCGCATTAAGATCGCAATCAACGATTGGGAAGTTAAAGGGCGTTTTATGGGTTGCGTCATTCTTAGTATATCTCGCGATTCTAATATGCCAAGAGTGCGTATAAAATAGCTTGGGGGACTGTTGGCGATAAGTGATAGAAAATTGTGATTTAAATCAGTTCTGCGAGAATTGTGTCGCAGACTTCAAAACCTCGTTCTGTTAATCGGTAAACGAGGTTTTCTTTTTTTAATAATCCTTCGTCAACGAAGTGATCTAGTTTTTGAGCCCAATGGGGACAGTCCCCAATGTCTAAGCCTTTAGCAGTTCTTAAACTAAAGATTTTGCGCTCTTTAAAATCAAATTCTTCACTTACAGTTTCAACCTCGGGGGACTGTCCCCATTGAGGGAAGAGGGGAGCGGGAAGAGTATCATGGGGCTCGCCCATCCAATTTCGCGTACGCTTTAACCCTACTCGACCATGTGCTCCTATGCCAAGACCATAATAGTCTTCGCCGCTCCATGTAGCCATATTATGGCGGCACTCGTAGCTTGGGATTGAATAATTGGAGATTTCGTAGCGTTTTAATCCAATATCGTTTAAAAAGTGCGAAATAAAAGCTAATTCATCCATTATTTCTTCGTCGCTATACATCTTAAGGGGGACTGTCCCCATTTGGGATAGCTTATATAGTGCGCTATTTTCTTCGAGGATGAGGGAGTAAGCTGAACAGTGTTTTAGTCCCCAGGAAGCGAGGCGCTTTAAGCGGGGGGACTGTCCCCATTGATCGCCTGGGTAGCCAATTATTAGGTCTATGCCAGCATTATCAAAGTGTTTTTTAATAAGTTCAAAGGACTTTTCGGCTATATCGAATGTATAACCGCGGCGCATGTGCATTAAAATGTCATCATTTAGCGACTGTACGCCCATTGATATTCGATTTACGCCGCCATCCTTTAACATTTTTAGTGTATCTTCAGTCGCATCTAGAGGATGGAGCTCGACAGTAAATTCGGTGTTTTTATCAATTAATGGCTCTAAAACTTTAAATATTGGCGTTAAGTCGCAAAGTGTGGGCGATCCGCCACCAAAGTAGATTGTTGAGAGGGAAGAGGGAAGTGGGAAGAGGGAAGGGATTGCGCGGGTGAGGCTTTTTACGTATGCTTCGCGATCAGAGATGGATATACCCGCTTTTGAATAGAGTGCGCAATATGTGCATTTTCCCCTACAAAAAGGAAAGTGCACATAGAGGTTTTTTAC
>JAGBTH010000157.1 GCA_017631385.1 Kiritimatiellia bacterium | reverse complement strand
GCACCAGCGAGCTCATTCATATGGCCGTCGTCGGTCATAATATTGATCTCTTCGAGACCATGACGCTTACCTACGAGGAAGTCGTTAGGATCGTGAGCGGGCGTAATCTTAACGATACCTGTACCAAACTCCTTCTCGACATAATCGTCAGCGAGAACAGGAATCTCGCGACCCGTAAGAGGAAGAATAACGTTCTTACCGACAATCGCGGCGAAACGCTCATCCTTGGGGTTGACCGCAACAGCCGTATCGCCGGGGAGCGTTTCAGGACGCGTCGTCGCAACGCAGATATAGTCCTTGTTAAGCTCGCCCTTCGCGCCGAGGGCGCTGCCCGCAACAGGATAACGAACGTACCAGAGGTGACCGTGATTCGCCTCGTGCTCAACCTCGTCATTAGCGAGAGCCGTACCGCAACGTGGACACCAGTTTACGATGTAGTTGCCTTTATAGATGAGGCCCTCGTTGTAAAGCTGGGTAAAGACCTTCGCAACAGCCTTCGAGCAACCCTCGTCGAGCGTAAAGCGCTCGCGCGACCAGTCGGTCGAATTGCCGAGCATACGCTGCTGATGAACGATCGTTCCGCCGTACTGCTTCTTCCACTCCCAGACACGCTCGACAAAGGCCTCGCGCCCGAGATCCTGACGACGCTTACCCTCCTTACGGAGCGCCTTCTCAACGACATTCTGAGTCGCAATACCTGCGTGGTCGGTACCGGGGAGCCAAAGAGTATTCTTCCCCTGCATACGGCGCCACCTGACGAGAATATCCTGAATCGTCTGGTTGAGCGCGTGCCCCATATGAAGAATACCCGTCACGTTCGGCGGCGGAATTACTACGGAATAGCTCTCGCCATCGCGAGGCTCCTGATGAAAATAACCATTCTTCTCCCAAAGCGGATACCACTTTGCTTCGGCTGACTTAGCGTCGTAATGCTTGTCCATCATTGTTATAGATCTTTTTAATCGTTATTTTTAATACCAAATTCTCTGTTTTTGGATATTTCTATATATTATATCAAAAATTAGCGCTTAACGGCTCGAAAACTTAGTTCCATTCATTCCCCAAAGAATACCTTCAACTTTTATATCACCATTAACCTTATCTTTTTGAACTTTAGTTGCAATTTTCTGCGTAGCTGCCTTATCTGTTGATTCTTGAACAACCTCAACTTTAAAATTGAGATCTATATAGAATGTCGTTCCTGTCAGATATGTTCTTAGCTTATACGAACCATCCTCTTGAATCGCGCCAGATGTCATAACCTTTTGAGAGCCAAGTAAGGCGCCTAAGGTCTCACCTTTTAGATTATCAAAACGCATTTCTCCTTCAGCCCAAGCGCCTAAGCCAACGGGGATATCGTTAACTTCGTCATTAACCTTAAATACGAGCCTTATATTATCGCCCTTCTTATAAAGCTTAACACTTTTAATACCGCGATGATTTTTAAGAATTGAAAACTCTTTATCTAAAAACTTTTCAATTCCCTTTAAATCCCCTTTAGCTGGAGAAATTTCAAGGCTTGATATTTTATCATTAAGCTTCTTAAGCGCTTTTGGATTCTCTTTTAATGGCGACGAACTAAGATTCGATAAAATATTCTCACTAACTAAATCTATCTCCTTTTGCATATTACCTAATCCAGCATTTACTGAGACTACGAGATTGTAATCCGGATAAACGAGAGTTAACTGACCCGCCGCGCCATCAGCTCGATACCCATTATTACGGCAGCGCCAGAACTGAAAGCCATAACCTTGCTCCCAATCACTCCCTTCGCCAAGAGCTCGAACCCCGACATTGCGCCACCCGCTAAATGTATGACGCGCTGTCGCTAACTGAACCCATTGAGGATGAATAACATTCTTTCCATCCCACATACCATTTTGAAGATAACACAACCCGAATCTAGCCATCTCTCTCGTAGTCATATTCATACCCCATCCTCCGCACGCTATCCCCTGAGGAGAAGTCGTCGACCACGCCTTTTCGATACCGATTTTCTTAAAAAGTCTCTTATCAAGATAATCCATAAGCTTTTCTTGAGAACGCTTTTCGACTATCGCCGCCAACATATAAGTCGCGTCAGAATCATACTTGAAACTACACCCTGGCTTATTTTGAAGTTCTTTTTCAAAGAATTTACGCGCCCAATCCTCGTAATTAGCTATCCTATGATCCTTCTTAGCGCCCGCATTCATCGTTAATAAATCTCTAACGCGCATCGCCTTAAGATTTTCAGTTACGTTAGTAGGCGTTAATTCAGGAAATATCTCCAACACTCTCTCGTCAATATCGAGCTTACCCTCGTCAACTAAAAAACCAATCGCCGTTGAAGTAAAACTCTTAGAGTGAGAATATAGCATGTGAGTCTCTTCAAGCGTATTAAACGGCTTCCAGCTACCCTCAGCTATCGTCTTACCATTTCTAAGGATTACAAAGCCATGCACCGCGCCAGAACCATCCCAAGCCGAAAAAGCCTTTTCGCACGCATTAATCCAAGCTAAAATCGACTCGCTCGATACACCTTGCGACTCGGGAGTAGCATACTCCATTTCAGCAGCGAATAGAGATTTTACAACTAAAAGCGAAGCAACTGTAATATATTTAATTTTTTTCATAATAACAATTAAACACTTTTTAAAAGAATTATTTTGCAATTGAAATCTGACGATAACACTCGTATGCCGCGATTGAAACCGCATTCGCGAGATTTATTGAGCGAGCGAATTGCCCAGGCATTGGAATTTTAAAAAGCCGATCTTTATATCTTTCATAGAAATCGCGCGGCAACCCCGAACTTTCGTTACCAAAAATAAGCGCATCACCTTTTTGAAATTCACAATCATATAACGATTGCTCACCATGTGTTGATAGCATAAAAAAGCGTTTTGGATTTTCAGAGCGTATATAATCTTCCCACGAATCGTGAATGTGCAAATCGAGATTATTCCAATAATCAAGCCCAGCTCTTTCTATAGCCTTTTCATCAAGACGAAACCCGAGAGGTCTAATTAAATTCAAAGGCACCCCTAACCCCACACAAAGTCTACCTATCGCACCGGTATTATGAGGAATTTCAGGTCTTACTAATACTATTGAAAACATTTTGTTATCCTTAAATCTTACGCTCCGTTCAAGTGCCCCTATTATACCAAAACCCACTTAAATCCTCCACCCCTGCGTATCTAAAATTATTTTATCTTTTTTAATTGATCTTAAAAAAAAAATATCTATATGACACTCTAATACTAAGTAGTGAAAGGCAAAACGCATAAAAAAAGGTCGCCCTTTAAAGGCGACCTTTTTTATCAGTTTAAGATAACAATCTTAACGTTTATTACATAGCTTCAAACTGATCCTTACCTACTCCACAAAGCGGGCAAGTCCAATCATCTGGAAGAGCATCGAACTCTACACCATTATTATCGGCGGGATCATATACATACCCGCAAACTTTGCAAACATACTTCATATCAATTAGCCTTTCATTTCGATTTCGCTGCGCCAAGCGTAGAACTTCTTAAGTTTAAGCTTAGAAGCCGCCTCTTCGTCGCAGAATACCCACGCATCATTATGAGCCTGAAGCGCAGAAGCCGTGCAATACTGGCTCATGCCGCCCTCAACCATGCCCTTAACAGCATCGGCCTTATTCTTACCGAAAGCGAGAAGAACGACCTTCTTAGCCTCGCAAATCGTACCAACACCCATCGAAAGCGCGCTAACAGGAACGTCAGAAGCCTTCTTAAAGAAGCGGGCGTTATCCTTAATCGTCTGGGGGGTAAGATATACGATGCGCGTACGCGAAGCGAGAGAGCTACCAGGCTCATTAAACGCGATATGACCGTCAGAGCCAATACCTAGAACCTGAAGATCAATGCCGCCCGCCTTCTTAATCTGGGCTTCATACGCGGCACATTCTTTACGCCAATCCTTAGCAAGACCATTAAGAACGTGAGTATTCGACTTCTTAATGTCAATCTTGTCAAAGAAATTCTCGTTCATAAAGTAACGGTAGCTCTGATCGTGCGTCGGAGCGAGACCATAATACTCGTCGAGATTCCAGCTCTTAACATTCTTAAACGAGATCTTTTTAGCCTTAACATCCTTAGCGAGACAATCATACATCTCAACCGGTGTAGAACCCGTAGCGAGACCTAAGACGCACTTAGGATTCTCTTTAACGAGCTTAGCTATCATATCAGCAGCCTTGCGGCTAGCTTCCTTTTTAGTCTTGCAAATTACGATTTCCATTTTTTACCTCTTTTTATAATTAAATTTTACATAGCCTTAGCTGTATCGCGAACAATACGCTCGTATTCATCGCGCTGATCTTCCATCGACTGAACCATCTTAAGCTGAGTGCGGCAACGAACGAGGTTATGATCTTCATAAGCCGTTCTAAAATACGTATCGCCGGCGAGATAGTCAGTAAGGAAGCGAATACCGATCGTAAGAGTAATTAAGCGACCGGAGAACGCGAGAGCATCGAGCTCGGCGGCATTCAGGAACTTAGCGTCCTTTAAGTAGCCCTTAACGAGCGCTTCGAAGTACTCCTTACGGGAGAATACCTTATCAAGATCCTTCTCATCCTCTGCCGCGGCAGCCGTAGACGTACGAACCATATCGCCAAAGTCATAAAGCGCTGAACCAGGCATTACTGTATCAAGGTCAATAACAGCTACGCCCTGCTGAGTTACAGGATCGAGCATAACATTATTGATCTTAGTATCGTTATGAGTAATACGCTCAGGGATTTCGCCGCTCGCCATCGCGTTAACGATACGACCAGCTTCTTCGCGACGCGCATTGATGAAATCCATCTCGCGCTGAACGAGTTTAAGACGACCCTTAACATCAGCTGCAGCCGCTTCATCGAGCAACTTAAGACGATTTACCGTATTATGGAACTTAGGTAAAATCTCATTAAGACGAGGCTCGGGAAGATCCGCGAGAGTATTCTGGAACTGTGCGAACGCATTAGCCGCTAAAAACGCCTGATCAGCATTCTCGATAAGGTCGATCGTTCGAGCATTAGTAATAAACGCGTAAAGACGCCAAGGATTCTTATACCCAAGAACCTCAAGCGACTTACCGCCCTTTGAACGAATATGGCTCGTAACGCGACTAATATTCTCCATCATGCCATCGGCATCAGGAAAGATGTCGGTATTAATACGCTGAAGAATGTACGAAACGCCGCGTACATCATCAACCTTGAACGTATCATTAATATGACCCGAACCGTAACGAGCTACTTTTACAACATCAGTTATGCCGAACGCGGCAAGTATCGAAAGCAACTCTTCTTCGCTATATGTGCGATTGGACATGACTTTATTCCTTAAGTGGTTAGTATTAAAAAAGTTTCTCAGGGTATTCACCCGCGGCAACGAGCTTAGCGATCGCATCTACTACGAGCGGCTTATCTTCGCGATAGGTAACGCCGAACCAAGCGGACTCCGTAGGAAGGACCTTAGCGTCAGCCTTACCTTCTTTAATAAGTTCATCAACTACAAACGGAATATACCACTCGCTCTTCTCCTTAGAACCATTCTCAGCGAGCCACTTCGGGAAGCGCTCTTCGAGCTCCGTGAAGAGAGCTGGAGTAAAGCCCCAAAGATTCATCGAGACACGCGCATCAAGAGGAACCTTAACGGGATTTTCAGGATCTTCCTGATTCTCAGCCATATCACCCGCCTTAACGAGCTTAGTCATCTCTTTAACATCGGTAAGATAACCCGCCTCGTCAATCTTGCAAACGCCGCGCGCTACAGAACCATGATCCGAAAGCGTAAGCGCGAGATTATAGCCAACCATCGCGAAATGATGCTTACAAGGGCATCCATTCTCAGCGGTAAGGAACTTAGCGAGCTGCTGGAACGCGTCGCGACCATAAAAGTCATCAGCGTTAATCGCGGCGAAAGGCTCTTTAACAACATCGCGCGCCGCGCGAATAGCGTGAGCCGTACCCCAAGGCTTAGAGCGCCCCTCAGGTACAACATAAGGCTCAGGAAGATCGTTCAAATCCTGGAACGCATACGCAACTTCCATAATGCCCTCGTACTTCTTACCGACCTTCTCACGAAAGACCTCTTCAAAATCCTTACGGATAATGAATACGACCTTACCAAAGCCAGCGCGCGAAGCATCAAAAACAGAATAGTCAAGAATAGCCTCGCCCGAAGGACCTACAGGATCAACCTGCTTAAGCCCACCATAGCGCGATCCCATACCAGCTGCGAGAACAACCAAAGTCGGTTTTACATCACTCATTTTAAATCTTCCTAACTTTTATGATTAGTTTAAGTTTCTTAATTATACTATATTTTAACCTAAAAAGGCAAATTAAAAGGCGCTCACTAACATAAACTATTCAAAAATCCACTAATAGTGCGCTTACCTAGACAAGAATACAAAAATGATTTTCTAACGCTTCTTTTAGATCTCTATCGGTTCTTAAGTATCTTGTTTCAGACCTTTCGCCATCTAAAATCGACAGCTTTTGGGTCATAAGCCCTGTTTCGGAATCTTGAACTGTCGCTATTGAATTGCGACCATTCGCCGTGGGTAAGTGAACAAACAAGTTACTCCGAAAAACCGAAGTTGGCTCATTAGCACAAAAATAGTGAACGTACGTAAAATCAATAGGTGCTTGAGGAGCTGCGTCGAATGAATAAACGGCAATCCACTTATCATCAGACTTCATCTCAACAACAGATTCGCCGCGCTCATTTTTAGTAATGCGATAATCAACTCCTTCGCGGTTTTGAACCTTATCATAGATAAACTCTAAAGGAGTTAAGAATGTACGTTGACCAACGCCTACATCAGCAATAAATTCACGGTTCTCAACCTTAACCTTTAAAATGCGATGACGACGAGCTGGTACTTGTAATGGCTCATCCTTAAGCCATCTGCCGAAATACTCATCAACTTCATACCCTAGCTCTCTTAAAAGCCACCCGAAAAGCCCATTTAGCTCAAAGCAATAACCGCCGCGATGACGAACAACAATCTTATCAAAAAGAATGTCGTACGCTAACGAGGTTGGTTTTAAGCTCCAAATGTCGTAATTCTCATAAGGAACAGATAACAAATGCGCTTTTTGAAGAATATTGAGATTTTCTACAGAAACTACAGTTGCGCCCTCAGCACCAATACGCGACAAATACTTTATAACTTTATCATTAATCACGTTAACACCTCCCTTAGTGCATTATTTCTTTTCTGCGGGCTTTGCCGGTGCGGGTGGTGGTGGTGGCGGAATTGTTTCTGGATGCTCGCCCATAACATTGGCGCCCTTAGACATCTTGTTGTTCTTGACGACAAATGTCACCGACTTAGTGGGCTTTTTAGGATTCTTCTTTTTAGCCTCGGCGCTCCACTTG
>JAGBTH010000156.1 GCA_017631385.1 Kiritimatiellia bacterium | reverse complement strand
CATGATTACTGGTGCTGCTCAGATGGATGGCGCTATCCTCGTCGTTTCTGCTGTTGACGGTCCTATGCCCCAGACCCGCGAGCACGTTCTTCTCGCCCGTCAGGTCGGCGTTCCGAAGATTGCCGTCTTCCTTAACAAGTGCGACCTTGTTGATGATGCCGAAATGCTCGAGCTCGTCGAGATGGAAGTTCGCGACCTCCTTTCTAAGTACGACTATGATGGTGACAATGCTCCCGTTATCCGCGGCGCTGCTTATCCTGCCACCCAGGCTGCTTCTAAGGACGATGCTGCTTGCAATTGCATCACCGAGCTCATGGACGCTCTCGATACCTACATCCCCGAGCCTGAGCGTGAACTCGAGAAGCCCTTCCTTATGCCTATCGAAGACATCTTCTCGATCGAAGGTCGTGGTACGGTCGTTACCGGTCGTGTCGAGCGCGGCGTAATCAAGGTTGGTGACGATGTTGAAATCGTCGGTCTTAAGCCCACCGCTAAGACTGCTTGCACTGGCGTTGAGATGTTCCGTAAGCTCCTCGATCAGGGTCAGGCTGGTGACAATGTTGGCTGCCTCCTCCGTGGTACGAAGAAGGAAGACGTCACTCGTGGTCAGGTTCTCGCTAAGCCCGGCTCCATCACTCCTCACACCGAGTTCAAGGGTCAGGTTTACGTTCTCACGAAGGACGAGGGTGGCCGTCACACCGCGTTCATGAAGGGCTATCGTCCTCAGTTCTACATCCGTACAACTGACGTAACGGGTGACATCCAGCTCCCCGAGGGTGTTGAGATGGTTATGCCTGGTGACAACGTTGAAATCACCGTTAAGCTCATCGCTCCTGTCGCTCTCGAAGAGAAGATGCGCTTCGCTATCCGTGAAGGCGGCCGCACCGTCGGCGCTGGCACGGTATCGACCGTGATCAAGTAATTAGATCAAGGTCTTCTGTGAGATGCCTGCCCGTCAGCACCGACCGAAAGTGGTCGGTCGGGACGGCGGGTGGGCTCTAAAGCTTAAAGACTGAAAGTAGAGAATTAAAAATGCGTGATCTCGCAATTTTGTCGTGCACCGAGTGCAAGCGTCGCAACTACACCACGACTCGTAATAAAAAGACGATGACTGAGCGTCTTGAGAAGGTGAAGTTCTGCCCTAGCTGCCGTAAGCGCACGACCCACAAGGAAACCAAGTAAGGTTTTCGCTCCGATTTAGGGTAGTAGCACAATGGCAGTGCAGCGGTCTCCAAAACCGCCTATGGGGGTTCGATTCCCTCCTACCCTGCCAATAATATGGAGAATGAAATAAATGAGCAAGTTTAACAAAACTCAGGAATATATAGCTAGCGTTAAAGCTGAGGCTAAGAAGGTTACTTGGCCCACGAAGCGCGAGCTTTGGGAGTCGTCTCTCGTCGTTATTGCGTTTATTTTCATTCTTGCCATTACGACGGGTGTTTGCGATAAAGTCATTAATTTTGTTTTAGGTTTATTCCTTAGCAAATAAGGCTAGAGAGGTAGTCGTAATGGAAAAACAGTGGTTCGTCTTGCACACCTTAACTGGTCAGGAGAATAAGGTTCAGCGTTCGATAGAAGCTCGAGTTAAAATTGAGCGTATGGAAGATTATATCGGCCGCTGTGTTATTCCAACCGAGAAGGTTAGTGAAAAAAAGAACGGCAAGAAACGCACACTCGTTAAGAAGTTTTTCCCTGGCTATGTTCTTTGTGAATTAGCCTTATACGACGAAGCTCGCGGTGTAGACGATAAAGGCCGTAAGGCCATTTATGAGAGGACCTGGCAGTTCCTACGCGAAACCCCTGGAATGATAGGTTTTGTAGGCAGTGATCGCCCAATGCCTCTCAAAAAGCACGAAATCGACGCTATTCTTCTAGATAAGCCTCAGGGAGCTTCTGAGGTCGAGCGTCCTAAATTCAATTTCTCCGTAGAAGATACGGTAAAGATTAACGATGGCGCGTTCATGGGTTTGACGGGCCAGGTTTCAATGGTTGATCCCGACAAGGGCAAACTCAAGGTTGAGGTTAATATCTTCAATCGTAAGGTCCAAGTCGACGTCGAATACTGGCAGATCGAGAAGGTTGCTATTGAAGAAACCTTCACCGAAGCTAAGTAATCGGCAGGTTTTGCGGTCCGTTATTACCGGGACAGGATCCCCGGGAGGAGTCGCACGAAAATAAAGGTAGGCGAAAATGGCCAAGAAGGTAACCGGAGTTGTTAAACTCCAGATTCCGGCCGGCGCTGCGAACCCCGCACCGCCCGTCGGTCCCGCCTTGGGTTCTGCTGGTGTTAACATCATGCAGTTCTGCAAGGAGTTCAACGCGAAGACAGCTAAGGATGCTGGTCTCGTAATCCCCGTAATCATTACTGTTTATCAGGACCGCAGCTTCTCGTTGCAGTTCAAGTCACCGCCCGCATCGGTTCTCCTCAAGAAGGAAGCTGGTCTCGCTAAGGGCAGCGGCGTTCCTAATAAGAATAAGGTTGGTAAGGTCACCAAGGAACAGGTTCTCAAGATTGTTGAGATGAAGAAGGCTGACCTCAATACCGAAGATCCAGAGCAGGCTTACAAGATGATTGTTGGTACAGCTCGTAATATGGGAATCGAGGTGGTTGAATGAAGCACGGTAAGAAGTATCGCGCCGCTCTTAAGAAGGCGCCCCAGAAGCCCGTTTCTATTGAGGAAGCCGTCAAGTTCGTTAAGGCTAACGCTGGTGCGAAGTTCGACGAGACTGTAGATGTTTACTTCCACCTTGGTAAGGACCTCACGAAGGGCGATACCGCTGTTCGTGGTACGGTTAAGCTCCCCAACGGTTCTGGTAAGACTGTAAAGATTGCTGTCTTCGCCGGTGGTGATGCTGCTGAGGCTGCTCGTCAGGCTGGTGCTGATTATGTCGGTATGGCTGATTTGATCGAGAAGGTAACTAAAGAAGGCTGGTGCGATTTCGACGTCGCCATCGCTACTGTTGAAGCGATGAAGGAAGTTCGTAAGTGCGCTCGTGTTCTCGGTCCTCGCGGTCTTATGCCTAACCCCAAGACTGGTACTGTTACCGACGACACCGCTACTGCTGTTAAGGAAGCTAAGGGTGGTAAGGTCGATTTCCGTATGGACAAGACTGGTAACCTCGCAGTTATCGCTGGTAAGCGTAGCTTCGAAGATGCCGCTTTAGTTAGCAATATCAAGGCTGTTGTCGCTGCTGTTCAGGCCGCTAAGCCTGCTAACGTAAAGGGCACGTTCATCAAGTCCATGAGCATTTCCTCCACGATGGGTGTCGGTGTTCCCGTGATCGCCGCTACGGATGCTGAATAAGCTTAGGAGGTAATTGAAATGAGAATTGAAAAGATTGCGATTTTAGACGAAATCGTCGCACGCGTTAAGGATTCTGACTACTGCTTTATCGTCAATTATGGCGGTGTTTCGGTCGCTCAGCTCTCTAAGCTCCGTGCCGAACTTCGTAAGGTAGAGAGCCGTCTTCTCGTCGTGAAGAATTCTTACCTCGCTAAGGTAGCGAAGGAAAAGGGTTGGTCTGACGAAGTTAATTCGATGCTCTCTGGCCCTACCGCTGTTGTTATCGGTAAGGGTGAGCCTACGGCTGTTGCTAAGGCCATTATGGCATTCGTTAAGGATTCTGCTGGTAAGGCTACCGTTAAGGGTGCTGATTATGACAGCAAGATCGTTGACGCTGCTATGGTCGACGCTCTCTCCAAGGTTCCTGGCAAGAACGAGCTCAGAGCTACGCTTCTTATGCTCTTCAAGGAGCCCGCGACGCGTCTCGCTCGCGTTCTCTCCGAGAAGACCAAGAAGGGTGGCGAGGCCGCTCCCGCTGCAGAGGAAGCCGCTCCTGCTGCCGAAGCTCCCGCCGAGGCGCCTGCTGCTGAATAAAACAATTTCCTTCAGATGAAACACGCTGAAGGTTGAACTAAAAAGGAAAAAAGAAAATGACAAACGAAGAAATCATCCAGGAACTGTCTGGTAAGACCGTTCTCGAAATCAACGAACTCGTCAAGGCTCTCGAGGAAGCTTGGGGCGTTTCTGCCGCTGCTGCTGTTGCTGTTGCCGCTCCTGGCGCTGGCGCTGCTGCTGCTGAAGAGAAGACTGAGTTTGACGTCATCCTCAAGTCCGCTGGTGCTAACAAGATTGCGGTCATTAAGGAAATCCGTGCTATTACGGGTCTCGGCCTTAAGGACGCTAAGGATATGGTTGACGGCGCTCCCAAGAAGGTTAAAGAGGCTGTCGCTAAGGACGAAGCTGAGAAGATCGCTGAGCAGCTCAAGAAGGCTGGTGCTGAGATCGAAATCAAGTAATTATAATTACTTAGATTCTATAAAAGGCCTGCGTTTAACGCGGGCCTTTTTTCGTAATTACCTTTGCTCGATCAACTTGAATATGATAAAATAATACTAATACGAAGTAATATGATTTCTAAGAGGGCGACATGGGATGATGTTAAGAAGACGGTTGGTAATAATCGCCTCTCTATTATTATGCCAATTTATAATTTGGCATCTCAAGTTCTTAGTAATATTCGTAAAACTGCCGAGCTTTTTGCCGCGAATGGCATTAATGCCGAAATAATTCCTGTTGATGATGGTTCTTTAGATGGAACAGGCTCTCTATTAGCTAAGGTTTCGACCGAGAAGTTCGATTGCGTTACTATAAAACCCGTAATATGTCCTGTCAATGGCGGCAAAGGCGCAGCGCTTAAAGCTGGATTTGACGCGTCTTCAGGCGAGTTGGTGATGCTTTTAGATGGTGATTTGGATATTTTACCCGAGCAAACGCCTTGGTTTTTCGAGGCGATGATCACTAAAAAAGCTGATGTAGTTGTTGGCTCTAAGCGTCATAAGTATTCTCAGGTTCAGTATCCATGGCATCGGCGAATTGTCAGCTGGGTTTATTTTACTATTGTAAGGCTTTTTATTGGGCTTCCTATTACTGATACCCAAACAGGTATGAAGCTTTTTAAGCGTAAGGTTTTAGGCGAAGCGCTCTCTCGTATGCTCGTTAAGACTTACGCCTTCGATCTTGAACTTTTAGCCATAGCTCATCAGCGCGGCGCTAAGATCGCTGAGGCTCCAGTAATTATTCGCTTTGGCAGTAAATTCGGCGCATTAAGTCCAAATACAGTAAAGGTAATGGCGCTTGACTCGCTCGCAGTATTTTATAGACTTAAGATTTTAAAATATTATGCTAAGGCAGAGGTTCCTCCGAAACTTGAAGTACCTCCATTTGTTTCAGTTGTTATAGCATGTCCTCAGGGTAGCGATGTTTTAGATGAATGTATTCGCGCGTTAGAAGCACAGGTTTATCGTAATTTTGAGGTAATTGTATTACCAGATGGCGAACTTAATCTTGGTAAAAGGATGATAGATCTTAAAATCATTCCTACGGGTAAGGTTCGCCCTGCCGAGAAGCGCAATCTAGGTATTAAAGAGTCTAAAGGATCTATAGTTGCGTTTATTGATGATGATGCTTATCCTGACGTACATTGGCTAGAATATGCAATTAGCTATTTCGGCGATGATACGATAGGCGCTGTCGGAGGCCCCGGTGTTACGCCAGCTAATGATCCATATCTCGCTAGAGTTGGTGGTCGAGCGTACGACAATATTCTTCTTTCGGGGAATTACCGTTATCGCTATAAGGCGGGCGGCGTAAAGCGAGATGTTGATGATTATCCAAGTTGTAATCTACTTGTTCGTACAGATATTTTACGAAAGATAAATGGGTATCGTACTGATTTTTGGCCTGGTGAAGATACGCTTCTTTGTAAAGATATAATAGATTCGGGTTATCGTATCGTATATGATCCATGGGTTGTCGTAAATCATCATCGCCGCAGTCTTTTTGGACCTCATCTGCGTCAACTTGGGCGTTATGCGTTTCATCGCGGATATTTTGTAAAGCGCTATCCATCTAATTCGTTGAGGCTATCGTATTTTATTCCTAGTGCATTTGTGATTTATCTCTTGCTATGGCCTCTAGTTTCAAGCTTTACGATTACACCCGAAAGTATTTTATGGTATCTCCAGGCGGCTTTTCTTATTCCAATTGGTTTTTATTTTGCGCTTCTGTTGTTAACATCATTTTCGTTTAATATATTAACTTGGCTACTTACGGCTGCTGGAGTATTCGCTTCGCATGTCTGGTACGGTATACGTTTTCTCCAAGGTCTTTTCGCGGCGAAAGCGCCTTGTGAATTTATAGGGAAGGATCATGTATAATGGATAATTGGGTAGAGTTTTCGGCGGATCCCGTGCATTCTAAGCGTGAGCGCGAGAAGGCGCGTGAATTGCGCAAAACTGATTGGTGGCGCGCGCAACTCCAAAAGGGCGTCTGCCATTATTGTGGTAAGATGGTAGGTGCTGAGAATTTAACGATGGATCATGTTGTCCCCGTGGCGCGCGGTGGTAAATCAGTTCGTTCTAATTGCGTTCCTTGCTGCAAAGAATGCAATAATGATAAAAAGGCTATGACGCCGGCTGAACAGATATTAAAT
The DNA here is from genome assembly GCA_017631385.1 of Kiritimatiellia bacterium. GTDB lineage: Bacteria > Verrucomicrobiota > Kiritimatiellia > RFP12 > UBA1067 > UBA1067. The sequence goes on along the minus strand of JAGBTH010000156.1, from coordinate 2,578 downwards.
CAGTTGTTTCCTGAATAATATGTCAAAAAATGTTCTAATAACAGGTGCGAGTTCGGGTATTGGTGAAGCCTTAGCTAAAGAATGCGCTAAACGCGGCGATACGCTGTTTTTGTGTGGGCGAAATAATGAGCGTCTTCAGGCTGTAGCGGATGCCTGTCGATCATTAGGTGGAGTTGTTTACGCTGAGACAATTGATGTTACTAAAAAGGATGATGTTGAGGCGTGGGTTAAGAAATGTGATTCGATAGCTCAAATTGAGTTAGTGTTTTGTAATGCTGGTGTAAGCACAGGTGAAGAGATAGAAAAAAATATTAGAAAAACTTTTGATATTAATGTTGGCGGTGTAGTTAATGTAGTGTTGCCAACGATTGAAGTTTTTAGGAAACGCGCTAATGAGCTTTCTAATCCGGGATTAAGGCATATAATAATTATTTCATCTATCGCTGGTTATGGTCCATTAAAGAGCTGTCCATCGTATTCGGCTACAAAAAGTTGTGTAAAAACTTGGGGCTTAGCCTTAAGAGGTATGCTTAAAAGAGAGGGAATACGAGTATCTGTTATATGTCCTGGATTTATTAGGTCGAGGATTACTGATAAAAATACGTGTCCGATGCCGTTTTTTATGGAGGCTGATAAAGCTGCAAGAATTATACTAAGGCGAGTTGATAAAAATGTTGGACTGATAGCTTTCCCGTGGCCGATGCGATTAGCGACATGGATTTTATCGATTTTACCTTATAAGTGTAATGAGATTTTAAATTCTATACTCCCTAAGAAGGTTTCTTAAAGTAAGAAAAAATACTCTTGATATGATTTATGCTGTAATATCAGATATTCACGCTAACGAAACTGCGTTACGTAAAGTCCTTGACGATGCTAAGGTTCAGGGAGCTCAAAGAATTGTTTGTCTTGGAGATGTAGTAGGATATGGTCCGCAGCCTTTAGAAACTATTAAGCTACTTCAATTAGAAAATGCGATTATGATTGCGGGTAATCATGATGATGCTGTAGCTGGTCGCGTTAGTGAGGGTGATTTTATTGATTTAGCTAGAGACGCAGTATTGAGACATCGAGAGTCGCTTGGAGTTAAAATGTGTAATTTTCTTGCGTCTCAGCCTTATACAGTAGAATTTGGAGAAGCGATAGCCTCGCATGGTGATTTTACCGTACCTGAAAAGTTTTTTTATATAGAAACCGAAGAAGATGCGAGAGCTAATTTTAACGCGATTAATTCTCGTTTGGCGTTTGTTGGGCATACCCATAATCCTAATATATTTCTTACTGGTCAATCTGGCGCTATTTATAAGATAGATCCTCAAGATTTTATTGTAGAGGATGATAAACGATATATTGTAAATCCTGGTTCAGTTGGTTATCCACGCGAAAAGGATGGGCAATGTTTTTCATCCTATGTTCTTTATGATGATGAAGAGCGCAGTGTTACGTTTCGCTCTTTACCGTTCGCCATCTCATCGGTGATGCAAAGAGGAGAAAGCTCAAGCAATTACAAAAAGCGATTCTTGGGGTTTGTTATGACAGCCATCTTAGCGTTGATGGCGATATTTGTTTTATGCATAGTATTTAATAAAGAAGATGGCGTATCTGAAATAAATATTTCTGCGGTAGATCAATTAATTCTTGAAGAGAAAACTCTTAAGATGTCCCCAGAAATGAAATATCTAGGGCTTAATTTAGTTTTGGATAATAAAGCTGGCTTTGCACCTGTAAATGTTAAAATTGAGTTTTTAGATGAAGTAGGGCGTGTTGTTGAGGAAGATTCAAAAACAGTAAAGTTATCTTCACGCGCCTTAAGTGATATAAAAGTAAAAACACGAGATAAAGCAAAGAGGGTGAAAATAACTCTTATGAAGCAAAAGCGCGGTGATAATGTTAAGATTATCGAGTTTGCGCCTTTCTTGTCGGTTGAGAAAAAGCGCCTTTAGATTTGGTAAATATTTAAATACTTTATAAATTAGAACGATTTACAAAGTATACCGCTCCTACCATACAAAGAAGCGCCCATAGATAGTCCCAACGCCATTTTTCGCCCATGAAAATGATTAAAAACGGTATAAAGACTACTACAGTTACGACTTCTTGAATTATTTTAAGTTGAGCTACATTTAAGCCTGACGCGGCTCCAAGTCTATTAGCGGGAATAGCTATCATATACTCAACAAGTGCAATAAGCCAACTTACTAGGATAATTGCGAATAGTGGCCAATTTGAAGAGCCGGGCTTTTGAGCTTTTAAATGCCAGTACCATGCGAAAGTCATAAAAAGATTGCTAGTAACTAGCATGGCTATGGTTATTATAATACCGGAGTGACGAGCTAGAAATGACATATTTGTTTTGTTTGATTTAATAAAAAAGTTACAATATGCGTATATTATATCATTATTTTACAACGATTTTGATGGAGAAATATTTTTTTTGAAAAAAATTAAAATACCCCCTTGCGCGTTGGAAAAAGATTTGATAAACTATGTCCTCGTTCGCCCGAAAGGGTGAGCGACTGATCTTTGAAAGTCGATATTGGAGAAAACAGTAATGTTTGTGTGAGGAGCTACGAAAGTT
>JAGBTH010000155.1 GCA_017631385.1 Kiritimatiellia bacterium | reverse complement strand
CACGAAGCCTGAAGAAGTTATTGAGTTCGCTACCAAGACTGGTTGTGACTCGCTCGCTATTTCTATCGGTACGAGCCACGGTGCTTATAAGTTCACTCGTGAGCAGTGCACTGTTGATCCCGAGACTGGTAAGCTCGTTCCTCCGCCTTTGGCCTTCGATATTCTCGAGGCTATTGAGCAGAAGCTCCCTGGCTTCCCGATCGTTCTTCACGGATCTTCCTCTGTTCCTCAGGACGAAGTTGACACGATCAACAAGTTCGGCGGTAAGCTCCCTGATGCGGTTGGTATTCCTGAGTCTCAGCTCCGTAAGCCTGCTAAGAGCGCTGTTTGCAAGATCAACATCGACTCTGACTCGCGTCTCGCTATGACGGCTGCTATTCGTAAGCACTTCGCTGAGAAGCCCGGCGACTTCGATCCTCGTCAGTATCTCACGCCTGCTCGTGAGAACATGAAGAAGATGTATATCCATAAGATCATCGAGGTTTTAGGTTCTAACGATAAGCTCTAATACCTTATGTTCAGTGGGGCGCGGCGGTATCGACGCGCCCTTGCTTGTTTTTAGGTATTTTTTAATTTGTTTCATTAACTATCTTTAATCGCATTTAAAAATCTACGAGGTTAATTCCCTATGGCTAAAGAGTCGAAGTCCGCGTACGCACAGGCTGGTGTCAATATTGATGTTAAGATGAATGCTGTCGGTTCCATTAAGCAGATGGTAGCTTCAACCAAGACCTCTAATGTTATTGGTGGTATCGGTGCATTCGGCGGCCTTCATAAGGTCCCAACCGGTAAGGGGATGATTCTCGTTTCGTCCGCAGACGGCGTTGGCACTAAGCTTAAAGTCGCCGCGATGATGAATAAGCATGATACCGTAGGTCAGGATATCGTTAACCACTGCGTTAATGACATTCTCGTTCAGGGCGCCAAGCCGCTCTTCTTTATGGACTATATCGGTACTGCGAAGGTTGATCCTGTACAGTTTAAGAATGTAGTCAGCGGTCTTTGCAAGGCATGTAAAGAGAATAAGATGGCGCTTCTCGGCGGTGAGACGGCTGAAATGCCTGGCCTTTACCCCGCCGGCGAATATGATCTCGTTGGTACGATCGTAGGTTGTGTTAAGAAGAGTGAACTCATTACCGGTAAGTCGATTCGCGCTGGAGACGTTATTATCGGTTTCCCTTCAGGTGGTCTTCAGACTAACGGTTTCTCGCTCGCTCGCCGCGTAATTTTTGATCTCTGTCAGTATTCCTGGAAGGATAAACTCCCTGGAACTAATCAGACTTTTGGCGAGGCGCTTTTAGCTGTTCATAAGAGCTTTTTAAAGCCTGTTTCTAAGCTTCTTGAGCGTAAGATTAAAATTACCGGTATGGCTCACATTACAGGTGGCGGCTTCCCGGATAATATTCCGCGCGTTCTCCCTAAGGCGGTTAATGCCGAGATTGATCGTGATGCTTGGGAAGTTCCGACTATCTTCAAGTTCATTCAGAATCAGGGTAAGGTTGATCGCGATGAAATGTATCGCGTCTTCAACATGGGTATTGGCTATGTCGTAATTCTTCCTAAGAGCCAGCTTGCTAAGGCTACGAATATTCTTAAGGCTCAGCATCAGCCTTATAGCATTATCGGTGTTATCCGCAAGGGTACTGGTGTTGTTACATATAAGAATTAATTATTTAGGTTAATTAATCTCACTAAAAAAAGCCTGTGAATATTCGCAGGCTTTTTTTTATAATACTTTAACGCTTTAGAGTATTACTTTTTGATATAATATATGTACTTATGACGAATGATTTATCTAACGTACGCAACATTGGAATTGTTGCGCATATCGACGCAGGTAAAACTACTACTACCGAGCGTATTCTTTTTTATACTGGTAAGATTCATAAGCACGGCGATGTTCATGATGGTAACACCACGACCGACTTTATGATTCAAGAGCGCGAGCGCGGCATTACGATTCAATCTGCCGCGATTTCGTGCGAGTGGAATAATCACGCGATTAATATTATCGATACTCCCGGGCACGTAGACTTTACTATGGAAGTTGAGCGCTCGCTCAGAGTTCTCGATGGCGCTGTTTGTGTATTTTGTGCGGTGGGCGGCGTGCAGCCTCAGTCCGAGACTGTTTGGCGCCAGGCTGATCGCTATAATGTGCCGCGCTTAGCGTTCATCAACAAGATGGATCGTATGGGCGCTGATTTTAATCGCGTTGTCGACGAGCTTAAGGATAAACTTAAAGCTAATGCTTGTCCGATTGAGCTACCTATCGGTAAAGAAGAGACTTTTAAGGGCGTCATTGATCTCATCAATATGAAGGAGATCGTTTATGATGAGGCGTCAGAGGGTAAAAAGTTTACTGTCGGCGAGATTTCTTCTGAGTTCGCGGATGATGCTCAGCTCGCTCGCGCTGAGCTAGTCGAGAAGGTGGCGGATTTAGATGAAGAGGTAATGGAAGCGTTCCTTGAAAAGGGCGATCTTTCGAATGAGGAGCTTATCCCTGCTATTCGTCGCTTAGTGGTAGCTGGTAAGCTAGTTCCTGTTCTTTGCGGTACATCATTGCGTGATAAGGGCGTTCAGCCGCTTCTTGATGCGATTTGCGCGTATTTACCTTCGCCTTTGGATCGCCCGAGTGTTACGGCGACCGATCTTAAATCGGGCGAGATCGTTACTCGTAAGCAGAGTGACTCTGAACTTTTAACATCGATTGTATTTAAAATCGCGACCGACCCTTACGTTGGTAAGCTTTTTTTCGTTCGCGTTTATGCGGGCGTACTTAAGAAGGGTGCTAATGCCTATAATCCGCGTACTAAAAAGCGCGAGCGCATTATGAAAATCGTACGCCTTTTCGCGGATGATCAGATTGAGGTTGATGAGCTTAAAGCTGGTGATATCGGCGCGGTCGTCGGGCTTAAGGATTGTACGACGGGCGATACGCTTTGCGCTGAGATGAAGCCTTGCTACTTAGAGCGTATTACCGCTCCTCAGCCGGTTATGTTCCTCGCGATTGAGCCTAAGAGCTCTGCTGATAAGGATAAGCTAGTTGAGTCGATGTATACTCTCGCAGCTGAAGATCCGACTTGTCAGGTTCGCGAGGACGAAGAGACTGGTCAGACGATTCTTTCGGGAATGGGTGAACTTCACCTCGAAATTCTCGTAGACCGCCTTAAACGCGAGTTTAAGTGCGCGGCGAATGTCGGTAAGCCGATGGTCTCGTATGTTGAAACAGTTACAGCTCCAGCGACGACTAAGTTCTCGTTTGATCGTGAGCTCGGCGGTAAGCGCCATGCTGTTACACTTACATTGGCTGTTAAACCGTTAGAACGCGGCGAAGGCGTTAAGATAGAGCTTTCGCGCGATTTTAGAAATACCGTTGCCGATAAGCATCTTCAAGAGTGCGTTGAGCAGGGTCTTAAAGATGGTATTGCTACCGGCGTTCTCGCTCGTTATCCAATGACTGACCTCGCCGTTGAGTGTGTCGCGGCCGAGATGGTTGATATGGAAATTTCGGATGAAGTCGCGTTTCGCTCTGCCGCGGTTATGGGCTTTAGAGAAGCTGCCGAGAATGCAGCGCCTGAATTCTTAGAGCCGATTATGAAGCTTGAGATAACTACTCCTCCGGAAGCTGTCGGTGAAGTATTGGGCGACTTGAATTCTCGTCGCGGTACAGTACTTGATATGAGTCAGCGCGGTGATATGCAGCTCGTTCATGCGCGAGTTCCGCTCGCTAAGTTATTTGGCTACGCTACGAGTATCCGCTCTCTCACTAAGGGTCGCGCATCGTATTCGATGGAGCCTGATATGTTCGATATAGCGCCTAAAAATGTGCGTGAAGAAATTTTAAGCCGATAAAACGAAAGGTTATTAAGATGAAAAAGATGAATATGGTTATCGCTCAGTCAGGCGGTCCTTCAATGGTTATTAACCAGTCATTGGTTGGAGCTGTTCTTGAGGCGCGTAAGAGCGATCGTATCGGTAAAATTCTTGGCGCTAAGCACGGTATTGTAGGTATTCTTTCGAATGATTATATCGATCTAAAAAAGCCTTCGGTTAAAAAGCTCGAGGCTATCGCCGAAACTCCATCCTCCGCGCTTGGCAGCTGCCGCCGTAAACCTGACGCAGCCGATTGCCGCGCGATTTTTGAAGAATTCCGTAAACTTAATGTCGGATTTTTCTTCTATATCGGTGGTAATGATTCTGCAGATGCTGCGCGCATCGTAGCTGAAGAAGCTGAGAAGGAGGGTTATCCTCTCGTTGTTTATCATATCCCTAAGACGATTGATAACGATTTAAGAAGCTGCGATCACACGCCTGGCTTTGGTTCAGCTGCGCGTTTTGTAGCTTCGGCTATTCGTGGTGACGATCTTGATAACCGCGCGCTTGGCGGGGTTAAGATTGATATCATCATGGGGCGCGATGCCGGCTTTTTAACGGCTGCTTCTGCGCTTGCGCGCATTCGTGAAGATGATGGTCCACACCTTATTTATCTTCCTGAGGTAGTCTTTACTGAAGAGAAGTTCATTAAAGATGTTAAGGCGGCGATGAAGAAGTACGGTCGCTGCGTATGCGCGGTATCTGAGGGTATTCGCGGTAAAGACGGTATTCCGATTGGCGCGAAGCTCGGCTCGGGCGAAACTGATTCCCATGGTAATGTTCAGATGTCGGGTACGGGAGCGCTCGGCGATGCATTGGCGACGATTCTTAAGTCTAAGGCTAATGTTAAGCGCGTAAGAGCTGATACATTTGGTTATTTGCAGCGTTCCTTCCCTGGGATTGCTTCTAAGGTCGATCAGGCCGAAGCTCGCGCAGCTGGCGCTGCCGCGGTAAAGGCGGCGTTAAAGGGCGAGCTTACTAAGGGTACGATCGCTATCGTGCGCGAAGAAGGTAAAAAGTATAAAATCGCTTATGCTCCTGTTCCTGTCGCTAACGCCGCTAAGTATACGCGCAGCGTACCTAAGGAGTATATTGCTAAAAATGGTCATGATGTAACTGATAAATTCCTTGAGTACGTTAGACCCATTGTTGGCGAATTACCTCATTGCGAAATTTTTTAACGGAATTCAGCCATGGAATTTACTGGAGGACAACGTAAGACGATCGCAAGCGCCCTGACCTTATTATCGGTCGGGATAATTGTGGTTTTTGCAATTATTGCGATATGGGGGCTAGTTACGGTTTTATCGTTCGCTTCAGCTGCGATAACGCCTTTGGTTGTAGGTTTATTTTTAGCGATGTTCTTTAAGCCATATTATTTTTGGTGGCTGAAACTCGTTAAAAATCCCTCGCTCGCTGTCGCGCTTATGTTGCTCTCTATATTAGTTCCTTTGGGGATTGCGCTTTGGGGGTTTGGGTCGTTCGCTATTGGCCAGATTACTGAGCTATTAGATTCGGCTCCTAAATACGCAGCTAAGTTTAAAGCGTGGTTCGATGCGACTTTTCCGAATGCGATTACCTTCGCCGATAAAATGGAGCTACCCTATCAGTCATGGATAACATCCATTAAGTCTACCTGTGTAGGATTTGTATTCGGGGTTGCCGGTTACGCGACGAGCATATTGAGTGTCTTAGTCTCTTTAATCTTTTTCGTATACTTTTTAACTCGTCCTAGTTTAAAGGGTAGAGATTTAACTAAAGAAATGCCGTTTTTAAAAGATGATACTAAGAGCTTTGTAGCCGAACAGTTAGATTCGTTCATTGATATAGTAGTTAGTTTTTCCCGTCGCCAAATGGTAATCTGTTTTGTCGAAGCTTTTATTTATGGAATTGGTTTTCATTTAGTCGGGCTTAAATACGGCTTTTGGATTGGTTTTGCTTTGGGCGCGTTTAACTTTGTTCCACTTCTAGGTACTGTAATCTTTTTACCCGTCGCGCTTTTACTCGCGTACTTTAGTGTAGAAGGTTCCTTAACTCTTACTGTTTTAGTCTCATCAGTATGGTTATTCGGTCAGTTTCTCGACGGGTACTTAATTACTCCTAAAATTCAAGGCGATAAGACCGGTT
>JAGBTH010000154.1 GCA_017631385.1 Kiritimatiellia bacterium | reverse complement strand
GGTTTTATGAAGCCTGAGCAGACTGATCACTTTATGCAGGGCTTCCATAGAGTTTTTTCGCGCGGCGTTTATTCGCGTGATGACGCAGCTTTAATGCTCGGTGTCGCTAGACAAGCTCTTTGGGCGGCTGATAAGGCTAAGAACGCGTCTCCTACTGAAGGGGCGAATGGATAAACTAGCCTATATTATTAGGCGAGTTTTATTAGTGATTCCGACTTTTATCGGCATTACGATAGTATGCTTTAGTTTAACTAGGTTTTTGCCTGGTGGTCCTGTCGAAATGAGGCTCTTAAAAATGCGCGGCATGGGCGCTGAAGGAGCGCGAACTTCGCAGACGATTGGCGCGAATGTTACTGAAGAATACCGTAAAGAGCTAGAAAAGCAATTTGGTTTTGATAAGCCGATTTATGAGCAGTATTATAATTGGCTTATAACGAATTGTATGGGTATGAATTTACCTTCTTATGATTATCCTAATAAAACAGCTTGGCAGTTGATTAAAAGTCGAATCCCTATTTCAATCTGGTTTGGGCTTACGGCATTTATTTTAACATATCTAATATGTATTCCTTTAGGCATATTAAAGGCTCTCAATCATCGCCATATATTTGACGCATTTTCTAGCCTAGTTGTTTTTATAGCCTATGCGATACCGAGCTTCGCGTTAGGTATGGCTCTAAAGGCGATATTTTGTGGTTCGGTAGAGGGTCTATGGGATGTATTTCCAATAGCGGGTGTATCTAGCGATTTCGATTTTGAGCCTACATTTTGGGAATGGTTTTTAGATCGGTCTTGGCACATGTTTTTACCGATTTGCTGTTATGTCGCGGGATCTTTCGCGATGCTCACATTACTTATGAAAAATTCTCTTCTAGATCAGATTTCTGCTGATTATGTTAGAACGGTAATCGCTAAGGGTGGCTCTAGATGCCGCGCTATTTGGGTGCACGCGTTCCGTAACTCGCTCATCCCGTTAGCTACTGGCATTGGCTCAATGATAGGTTTAATTTTCGCGGGCTCCATTATTATTGAATCTATTTTTGAAATTCCAGGTATGGGGCGGCTTTCGTGGGACGCGCTCGTAGGGCGAGATTACTCGGTATTTTTAGCGTTACTTACCTTAACTGCGAGCTTTCAGCTTATAGGTAACTTAATATCAGATGTTTTGTACATGGTTATAGATCCTAGAATTGATTTTTCGAGAAAGTAGCCCATGTTATCGCCGTTGACCAAAAAGCGCTTTAGAGCATTTAAACGCATTAAAAGGGCGTGGTATTCGCTCATTGCGCTTATGGTTATTTATGTAGTTTGTCAGATAGTTGGGATAATTAGTCCAGTAGAAAATATTAAGCCAGTTAAATCTACGAGTCTTAATGATTATCGTAAACCAGTAATCGAGAAGATTTATGATGTAAAAACGACTAGATTTAATATTTCTCAGAGTGGCGAAATATTTGATTTTGAAGGTGATGAAGAAGTTTTAAGTAAGATAAAGTTAGATAATAGCGATAAAAATATTATAGAGAAGTTTAGTGATAATTATAATATAACTAAAAAAATCTCTAATGATTATACGCGTTATTTTTTAGAGCCTAAAGTTTCGCCAAACGTTACTTTAGTTGAATATCCTCCTAGTGAGGTCAGCTTTCCGTTCGCGCCTTGTAAAGAGCATCCTTTTGGGCTAGATCAATCTGGTCGGGATGTTATGATGCTCGTTATTCATGGAATGCGAATAGCTCTTAATTTTGGGTTGGTTCTCGCGTTTTCAGGCATGTTAATCGGTCTGATTATCGGTTCTGTAGAAGGGTACTTCGGAGGTAGGGTCGATATACTCTTTCAGCGCTTTACCGAGATATGGAGCGCGGTACCATTTCTTTATGTAATGATTTTTATAGGCTCTACGATTGGTCGAAGTTTTAGTATTCTTTTAATTTGTTACGCCATTTTTAACTGGATAGCCGTCTCATATTATATGAGAGCTGAATTTTTGCGTTTAAGATCTTATACATTCGTCGAAGCTGCTAAGTGCCAAGGCTTTTCAGCTAGCCGTATAATCTTTGGTCATATTCTCCCTAATGCCCTAACGCCGCTTATTACATTATTCCCGTTTCTTTTAATGGGAGCGATTGGCTCATTAGCGGCGCTCGACTTTTTAGGGTTCGGCTTACCGCCAATGACTCCGAGCTGTGGAGAGCTTTTAAAGCAATCCCAAGCCGATCCATCGGCATGGTGGCTGATATTCTTTCCGGCATCTGCGCTTTTTATAGTTATGCTTCTTACTGTTCTAATAGGCGAGGGGCTAAGAGATGCGTTCGATCCGCGTCAAAAATCGGTTTTAAGCTGATTTCTCACGAATAATTTTAAATAGTTATTTTACTTATAATGTTTGACATTTGGCTTAAAAAAGGTATATAATTACCTTTAATAATGGAGGTGACTATGTCTGAAGATTTGCAAGGACTCTTAGAGAAAATTAATCGTGACGGCGTTGAAAAAGCTGAAGCTAAAGCGGCCGAAATAATTGCTGAGGCTAAGGCTAATGCTGCGGCGATTGTAAAGAACGCTAAAGAAGAAGCTGAGCGCGCTAAAGCTGAGGCTAAGAGCGCTGCTGATGATTTTGCGGCGCGAGCTGAAGAGACTATTAAACAGGCAGCTCGCGATACTATTCTTAAGGTTCGCGATTCTATTACGGGTCTACTTGAAGAAATTCTTACTAAGAATGTCGAAAAAGCCCTTGCTGATGAATCTGTAGCTATTGGACTTTGCTCTGAGGCGATTAAAGACTTAACGGGTAAAATCGAAATCGCTGCAGGCGATAAACTCGCTAATGCTCTTAAGGCTCAGCTCGCGTCGAAAGGCGAAATCAGCCTTGTTACCGACGAGAATATGTATTCGGGCTTTTCGGTTAAGATTGACGGTGGACGCGTTGAACACGCCTTTACTGCCGAAGTAATAGCTGAAGAGCTTTCTAAACGTCTTCGTCCTGAACTAGCTAAACTTGTAAAATGACTATTGATTACATAGTCGCGAGCTTACCTACGCTCGTATTTGATTTAGCTCCTGCCATTACATGGGAGAAGTTCGTTGGACTTTGCGCTGAAGCCGGTAAAACGCCTGACGAGCTTACTGGTAAAAAGTGGACTGATTTAGTCACTCAGCTTAAAAACGCTATTGCGATTCAGCGCGGCGGAGCTAAATGGGTTCGTGAATGCGAAGGGTGCTCAGTTTATTGGCGCACTAGAATTACCCACGCTTTTCAAGAAAAAGATGTCGCTAAGCGCGAAGAGCTTATTGATAAAATATGGTGGGATGCCGCCGAAGAATTAACGGATTTAACATCTCCTCTCGGCCCAGGCGCGCTCGCAACTTACGCGGTAAGGCTTAAAATAGCTCTTAAACGGGCTAAAATTTCTGTCGATGCCGGTAATACGGTATTTGATAAACTTACAGCCGAAACTAAAATTTCATTTTAATCATTAAAAGAGAGTTTAAGTAATGACCACAACAGGAAAGATCGTAGCGGTAAACGGCAACATGACTACCGTCGCTTTTGACGGAGCCGTAGCCCAAAATGAAGTCGGTTACATCATTCTTGGCGATAAGCGACTTATGGCCGAAATTGTTCGTGTTCGCGGCACTGTATGTGATATGCAGGTTTTCGACGCGACGACTGACTTAATGGTTGGCGATAAGGTTGAATTCTCTGGTGAACTTCTCGCCGCTGAACTTGGGCCCGGTATGCTCGCCCAGGTTTACGATGGTCTCCAAAATCCTCTTTCTGACTTAGCTAAAGAGGCGGCTAAAATCTCTCCTGATGCTGAATACTTTTTGCAGCGCGGCATATATCTACCTGGATTGCCGCGTGATAAAAAGTGGGATTGGCATCCTACCGCTAAGGTTGGCGACAGAGTTTCAGCTGGCGATGTGCTCGGTTGGGTAACTGAAGGTATCTTCGACAATAAGACGATGCCTGGCCATAAAATTATGGTTCCCTTCGCTTTCCGCGGCGCTTTTACGATTAAAGAGCTCGCTAATGAGGGCGATTATACGGTTATTGAAGATATCGCTACTCTTAGCGATGCTAATGGTAAGGATGTTAAGGTTCAGATGCTTCAGCGTTGGCCGGTTAAAGTGCCGATTAAATGCTTTGTTGAGCGCTTAGCCCCGACCGAAACTCTCGAGACTACTATCCGCACGATTGATACGTTCTTCCCTGTTGCTGTTGGCGGTACTTACTGCATTCCTGGCCCATTCGGCGCGGGTAAGACAGTTCTTCAGCAGACTACAGCGCGTAATGCTAAGGTTGATATTGTTATTTCGGCGGCGTGCGGTGAACGCGCGGGCGAAGTAGTTGAAACATTAAAGGAATTCCCTGAGATCGTCGACCCTAAGACTGGTCAATCGCTAATGAAGCGTACGATCATTATTTGTAATACCTCTTCAATGCCGGTCGCCTCGCGTGAAGCTTCGGTTTATACTGCTGTCACTCTCGCTGAATACTTCCGTCAGCAAGGTCTTAATGTTCTAGTGCTCGCTGATTCGACTTCTCGTTGGGCTCAGGCTATGCGCGAATTATCGGGTCGACTCGAAGAAATTCCCGGCGAAGAAGCGTTCCCTGCGTATCTCGAAAGCCGAATCGCCGCGTTCTATGAGCGCGCTGGTCGCGTAAAACTTAAAAATGGTGATGTCGGCTCTGTTACGATTGGCGGTACGGTTTCTCCGGCGGGCGGTAACTTCGATGAGCCAGTAACTCAGGCGACCTTAAAGGTAGTTGGTGGTTTTCATGGTCTTTCGCGTGCGCGTTCCGACGCGCGTCGTTATCCGGCGATCGATCCTCTCGACAGCTGGAGTAAGTATAATTCTGTAATTGATCAGACCCGCGTCGAAAAGGCTCGTTCTATCCTTCGTAAGGGTAATGAAATTGGCCAGATGATGAAGGTTGTTGGTGAAGAGGGAACTTCTCTCGAAGACTTTACGACCTATCTTAAGGGAGAGTTCTTAGACGCTGTTTATCTCCAGCAGAACGCGTTCTCTGACGCCGACTCTACTTCACCTGTTGAGCGCCAAAAGGTAATGTTCGACATGGTAGAGAAAGTTCTTGAAACAGAGTTTGAATTCCCCGAAAAGGACGAAACGCGTAAGTTTATGCTCGCTTTACAGCAGGCGTTCATCGACTGGAACGATAAGCCCTTTAACTCTCAGGAATTTGAATCGGCTAAGGCCGAATTACTTAAGAAAATTGACGAAGCTTCAGATGGAATGTAATTTATGAAGAAAACATTAATTGTATTATTTGCACTTCTTACAACATTATCAACGTTAGCGAATCTTCCATTTAAAAATGGAGATAGAATCGCCTTTTTAGGAGATTCAATAACTCAAAATGGTTCTGACGATCCTCGCGGCTGGGTTAATATCGTTGAGTCGCGAGTTAGAAAAGAGGTTGATGAGGTAGCGTTTATACATGCGGGCATTGGGGGTAATACGAGCTCCGATATGCTTAAGCGAGTTAACGCTGATGTTATTCGTCGTAAGCCAACGTGGGTTTTCTTTTCGTGCGGTGTAAATGATTCGCCTAATCCCGTTGTTGAGAATCCCGGCGTTCCGCTAGATAAGTATATTAAAAATGTAACAGCGATTTTTGATAAGCTTGATAAAACAAAAGCGAAGATTGTTGTTCTTTCCCAAACTCCAGTATTAGAAGATGATCCTAATTATGCTGCCAACGTAAATTTAGTTTCGTATAATGCTGAGTTAAAGCGTATGGCTTTAGAGCGTAAGTATATTTATTTAGACCCTGGCGCTGCTGTACGTAAGGCAATCGAATCGAAAAAAGATTCTAAAAAACGCGAATTAACTTATGATGGAACTCATTTGAGCGATCGCGGTAATGCGATTTTTGCCGAGGTTGTTCTTAATGGGCTCGAAAGCGTACTTCCGCCTTGGCGTACTCCAGCTGTAAATTCGATTAACCGCCTCGAAGCGCGTGCGATCGCTGTTCCTTGCGAGTCCGAGGAGCTCGCTCTTAAGATTGCTAGGGGCGAAATGCCGCGCACCGCGTCAAAGTGGATAAAGTCGCTTAACGGAACTTGGGGTTTTAAGTGGAAGAGTAATATCGAACTTAAAAAGTGGGAGAAAGAGTGTACGATAGCTGTTCCTGGTTGCTGGCAGCTTCAGGGCGACTTT
>JAGBTH010000153.1 GCA_017631385.1 Kiritimatiellia bacterium | reverse complement strand
TTCTCGACCCCCTCTCGAGATGTCGGGAAGCCCCTCTTCGGGAGGGGTTGGGGAGGCCTCATTCAACAACTATGATTACCTACGCAGTAAAGAAAACCAAGAACCCAGGCAAGAATGCTATCGAGGGCACCAGCTACTACCACGCCCAAGCCATCAAGACCGGTGAACTCACCATGGAGAAGCTCGCCAAGCGCATCAACAACAGCACCACCATCACCCAGGCGGACTGCTACGCGGTGCTCAAGAGCATGAAGGACCAAATCATCGAGGCGCTCACCGAAGGTCAGGTGGTGGTGCTCGAGGACCTCGGCCGATTCCAGGTGTCGCTACAGGGCAAGTGCTACTCGCAGGATGCGATGAGCGCTGAGGACTTCTCGCCCTCGGAAAAGATTACCGGCCACCGCATCCTCTTCCGTCCTGACCCCGGACTTAAGAAAGAGGTCGCCAAGGACTTCAAGCTGAAGCGCATCTCGTCCGAAGCGATGGCATAGCCATCGTTGAGGCGAGGGAGCGAAAGCAAAGAACTATAAATAGGACTTCAAGCTGAAGCGTATCTCGTCCGAAGCGATGGCGTAGCCATCGTTGAGGCGAGGGAGCGAAAGCAAAGAACTATAAATAGGACTTCAAGCTGAAGCGAATCTCGTCCGAAGCGATGGCGTAGCCATCGTTGAGGCGAGGGAGCGGAAGCAAAGAACTATAAATAGGACTTCAAGCTGAAGCGAATCTCGTCCGAAGCGATGGCGTAGCCATCGTTGAGGCGAGGGAGCGAAAGCAAAGAACTATAAATAGGACTTCAAGCTGAAGCGAATATCTAGTGAGGCATTGGCATAAGCCAAGCCTCACTAGAACGAAAACGAAGACGAAGACGAAAACTGGCCGTCCGGTACAAGCGTAGCGCGTACGAAAAAAACAGTGTCATCCGTTCAATCAGTTGACTGAAAAAATCAACACGATGAAACAGATAAAACAGATTATCAGCGTCGCTACCGCTCGCTGGCCGTCCGGATGCTAAACACTAAAACAAAATATTCATGGAAATTCACGGGAAATTTGTGGACATTTATGTTCAAATAAAAAAAACGCGATGATGATTGTTTAACACGAATTGCCGTAAATTACCCACGAATTACCGTAAATAATTAATGTTTCAGCACTAACCCCTAACAAAATATTCATAGAAATTCACGGGGCTATTCGTGGTCATTCATGTTCAAAAAAAAAGACACCGCGATGATGATTGTTTAACACGAATTGCCGTAAATTACCCACGAATTACCGTAAATAATTAATGTTTCAACACTAAACACTAACAAAATATTCATGGAAATTCACGGGAAGTTTGTGGACATTTATGTTCAAATAAAAAAAACGCGATGATGATTGTTTAACACGAATTGCCGTAAATAGTCCCGTAAATTGCCATAAATAATAGCAATAATATAGGAGTTTACCCGGGCCTCTGGATTGTCCACCTAAATTAGGGGGCGTAGCGAGGCCTTTAGAGGGTTGGCTAAATGCCAATCCGTGCCG
>JAGBTH010000152.1 GCA_017631385.1 Kiritimatiellia bacterium | reverse complement strand
GCTGGTGGTGGCGGTGGCGCCACTGAAGTTGGCGGTAATGGTACTAAGGTTGACGTGTATAAGGGCGGTGATGGCGGCGAAGGCTTAGCAAGTGATATTACCGGCGCACTCTTAGTATACGGCTCTGGCGGCGGCGGCAGCTCAACTTGGGGCTCGGCTGGCGTTGGCGGTACTGGCGCTGGTGATGGCGTGTTTGAAGGTAAGGGTAAGGACGCTATTGCTAACCAAGGCGGTGGCGGCGGCGGCGGTTCGCGTGAAGGTGATGGCGGCGCCGGTGGTTCTGGTATTGTAGTCTTCCGTTACGTTGAAATTACTACGCCTACAGTCGGTGGTGTTGCGATTGTAGTCGATGAAACTGGTAAGATTACTAATATTACCTCTGCTAATGACGGTAATGAGGTAGTCGGTGAGCTCGACCTCGGAGCGTTCGCGGGTTATTACTCTGTAAGCGTAACAGATGGCGTACTTAATATCGCTTTGAATCCTGAGGTAGCTACACCTGTAATTAACGAAACTGCTACTGATGAGGGCGATGCAATTGTCGTTACCGACGATGCCGTTACGCTTGGTGTGACGAATACTAAGAAGGGTCTCTGGTATGGCGCTCAGGCGTATAGCGACGCTGCTTGCGCGGAAGGGGATAAGCTCGGTGCCGCTACTGGTTGGACTAAGGCTACGGCTGACGGCGAGGCTGTTACTGTAACGGCCACGAAGCCTGATGCTGATAAGGCGTTCTTCAAGGTCGTCGTAGATGATCAGGATCACACGCCGCCTGAAACTCAAGAGTAATTCTAAACTTAAATTCACTAAAAAGGCTCGGGTTAACCCGGGCCTTTTTTCTTCTCTCTTCCCTCTTCCCATTTTCCACTTCCCACTTTCCACCCATTAAAAAATTTCAGATCCAATTAAAATCGAATAGAATTGGCAGTTGACTTTTGGGAGTGGGTTTTGATATACTATTAACACTTTCGTGATTCAGGTAGTAAAATACTTGAGGATGAAGTTAGAGGTGGGATACTCAAGCGGTCAACGAGGGCAGACTGTAAATCTGCTGGCTTTCGCCTTCCAAGGTTCGAATCCTTGCCCCACCACCATTTGAAAACCCTGCGAAAGCAGGGCTTTTTCATTAAGAAAGGGTACTAAAATGGATATAGTATGTCTTGATCTTGAAGGAGTTCTCGTTCCTGAGATTTGGATTGCATTCGCCGAAGCTACTGGTATTCCTGAATTTCGTCGCACTACGCGTGATGAGCCTAATTACGATAAGCTTATGCGCTATCGTATCGATCTTCTCGATAAGCATGGCTTTAAGTTAGATCAGATTCAGGAGGTTATCTCGACGATCGATCCTCTTATTGGCGCTGAAGATTTTCTTAATCGCCTTCGTGAGAAGACTCAGGTTGTCA
Source organism: Kiritimatiellia bacterium (assembly GCA_017631385.1). GTDB lineage: Bacteria > Verrucomicrobiota > Kiritimatiellia > RFP12 > UBA1067 > UBA1067. Next base: position 11,215 of record JAGBTH010000152.1, on the reverse strand, counting down.
TTATTTCTGATACCTTTAGTCAGTTCTCAGCGCCATTGATGAAAAAGCTTAAATGGCCTTCGATTTTCTGTAATACTCTTGAAGTCGCGAGCGATGGTCGTATTACTGGCTATAAGATGCGCTGTGAGCAGTCTAAGCTTACTACTGTTCGTGCGCTCCAGAGCTGCGGCTTTGATACGATTGCTGCGGGCGACAGCTACAATGATCTTCAGATGATTCGTGCTTCGAAGGCTGGATTCCTTTTCCGTTCTACCGAACAGATTAAGAAGGATAATCCCGATCTTGCGGCGTTCGAGACATACGATGATTTTTATGCCGCAATTGTGAAAAGTATCGGCTAAGATGTTTTTTAGTGCACTTTTCGCTTTAACGATTGCGTTTCCGCGTCCTGGACTTCAGATTCCTTACGTTGAGAAATGCTACCTAAGTGGCGCCGTTGATCGCGGCGTCACTAATATTTTAGTGCAGGGTAAGGATGTAAGTGTATATAGGACTGGTGGTTGGGTAACGATGGTTGACTTAAAAGAGGGTAAAAATACGATTAAAATTGACGCGGGCTATCTTACTACGAATTATGTTATAAGCGTCGCTAAAAAGCCTGCGCCATCTGCCGCGCCTAATAATAAAAAGCCCGAATATAAAAAATTACCTTATACCGATGATTTTCCGCGCGCTTTAGTAGCTCCCGATGATCCTAACGGGCGTATAGTGGTCATAGATCCTGGCCACGGTGGGCCTAAGGATTTAGGAGCGTTAAGTCCGCATGGATATGGTGAGAAAGATGCGAATTTAGCTTTGTCGCGAGATACGAGGGATTTTCTTACTAAGCTAGGGTATAACGTAATTATGACGCGTGATAGCGATATAGCGCTTAATCTTCACGAAAGACCGCGAGTATCGTGCACTAATAAAAATGTAATAGCGTTTATTTCGATTCATCATAATGCGCCGAATTATAACGTTGATCCGCGTAAGGTGCGTTATGCGTCGGTTTATGCGTGGAATGATATTGGTAGCGTACTCGCTACTAACATAAGCGAAAAGATGACAATCGCCTTAAAAGACGATATTCCTAATAAAGGCGTATATAAGGCTAATTTTGCGGTTACCAGGAATCCCGAAGTCGCTAGTTGCTTAGTAGAGGCTGATTTTATTACAACGCCTGAAGGCGAAGAGGCGATATGGGATCCTAAGCGCAGAAAGCGTATTGCTAAAGCTATAGTCGATGGGCTAGATAAGTGGTATAAGGGGGAGTGGTCGGACTGGCGGGAATCGAACCCGCGACCCCAACATTAAAAGTGTCGTGCTCTACCAACTGAGCTACAGTCCGAGGTCATTGAGCACATAGTATATCATATTTATGGAGCAGAAATCAAGATGACAATTGCAGTTGGCTTAAGTGGTGGTGTTGATTCATCAGTTTCGGCGTTAATGCTCAAGAATCAGGGGCATAATGTAGTCGGAATTACGATGAAGTTATGGCGCGGCCAATATAGGGGCGGCGATAAAGAAGCTTGCTTTGGAGCGCATGAAGCCGAGCATATCGCCGCGGCGGAAGCTTTCGCTAAATCAATCGGCATTGAATATCGCGTTTTCGATTGTTCCGAAGAATATGATAAAACTATAATATCGTATTTTAGAGATACTTATCTTTCTGGGCGAACTCCCAATCCTTGTGTATATTGTAACGCTATTATGAAGTTTGGGCTTTTGCCGCGCTTAGCAATAGAAGGGGGTTTAAAGTTTGATAAATTCGCGACGGGGCATTATGCGCGCGTAGTTGAAGAGGATGGGCGCTATAAGCTTTTAAGAGCGGTAGATGAGGCTAAGGACCAAAGTTACTTTTTATATCGCTTAAGCCAGGAGCAGCTTAAAAGGCATATATTCCCGCTAGGTGATTTAACTAAGATTGAAGCGCGTAATATAGCGCGTGAATATAATCTTATAGCTGCTGATAGACCTGATTCTCAAGATTTTTATTCTGGAGATACCGCTGAGCTTATTGGTGAGGGCGAGAGAATTGGTGATATTATTAATTTAGACGGTAAAAAGGTTGGTAGTCATACTGGTTTTTGGAAGTATACCATAGGCCAGCGAAAGGGCTTAGGTATAGGCGGCGCGGGCGAGCCGTATTATGTTGTAGATATTGATGCTGCGAATAATCGTGTTATCGTAGGGCGCATAAATGACGCGGTTAAGCCGTCTCTTAAGTTAACCGATATTAATTGGGTGTCGATTGCCCCAACCGATGATGAGATACCTTGCCGCGTTAAGGTGCGCAGCGCCAGTCGCTTAGTAGATGCTGTTTATCGTAAGGGTGAGTGCTTTTTCGAGAAGGGGGTTTTTGGTGTAGCTCCTGGCCAAAGCGCTGTAGTTTATTCAGCTACTTCCGAAGAATTGCTTTTAGGAGGCATTATTGAATAGCGTTTTAGGCAAAAAATTAGATTTTTGAATATGTAAGAGCTGTATGATATAATATTAATAAAGTAAAGTGAGGCTTAAGATATGAAAAAGAATAATGAATTAAGAAAAATTCAGATTGTCCGCAATTTTACTAAACATGCTGCTGGTAGCGTGCTTATTAAATGGGGCGATACGTGGGTTTTATGTACAGCTAGCGTAGAAGATAAAGTGCCTCCGTTTTTGAGAGATACTGGGCGCGGTTGGATTACAGCCGAGTATTCGATGTTGCCGTCTTCGACGGGTGGCGGGCGCAAGGATCGCGATATAAAAAAGCTTAAGATGGATGCTCGATCGTCGGAGATTCAGCGTCTTATAGGGCGATCGCTGCGCGCGGCAGTTGATATGGCGAAGCTAGGCGAGAGGCAAATTATCATAGATTGTGATGTTCTTCAAGCTGATGGCGGTACTCGTTGCGCGTCAATTACCGGGGGTATGATAGCCTTAGAAATAGCGATTAAGAAACTTATAAAAGCTGGAGTTCTTAAAGAAAATCCAATTATACACCGCGTCGCAGCTGTTTCGGTTGGAGTTTGCGACGGTAAGGCGACATTGGACTTAGATTATCAGCATGATTCTACGGCTGAGGTAGATTTAAATGTAATTATGACTGATGACGGGCGGTTTGTCGAATTACAGGGCTGCGCAGAGCATAAGCCATTTATAGATAAGCATTTAAATGAGATGCTTAAGCTAGCTAAGGCGGGATTGAAAAAGATATTTGAAATAACTGCCCGTTAATCTTATTTTTTTAGTGAGTTATGAAAGCTTGGTTGCAAAGAGTTCGAGAAGCCTCTGTCACGGTTGATGGTAAATGCATAAGTTCCATTGATAAGGGATTGCTCGTTTTACTTGGTGTTACGCATGATGATAATGAGAGCGCGGCGGATAAAATCGCCGCGAGGATTCCAGAACTACGCATATTCGAAGATTCTGAGGGTCGTATAAATAAGTCGCTAGAAGATATTGGCGGCTCAGTTATAGTTGTATCTCAATTTACGCTTTATGCTGATACTGCGCACGGTCGTAGACCAGGCTTTTCCAACGCCGCGCACCCGAGCTTAGCCGAGCCTCTTTATGAGCGCGTCGTTTCGCGTTTGCGCGAGAGACTAGGCGAAGATCGCGTTGGTACTGGTAAATTCGGCGCTCACATGGATGTAAGGCTTTTAAATGACGGGCCTTTCTCTGTTGAACTTTTAGCATAAATAAAGAGTTTCGGGCCCCTATAGGTTTCTGCGAAGGTAAAAAAAGTGTGTAAAGGCGCAATTATTTTCCCTTCATATTGCTTTTAGAGGTAAATCTGTAGTATAATATGTGTAAACGAAGGTAAAAAAAATGTGTAAAGGCGCAATTATTTTTCCTTCATAACGTTGTTTTGATGAAATGGAGGTTGTTATGCAGGTTAAAAGAGATGTGTTTTTAAATAGGCTTATTGCGCGTAAAGAGAATGGGATGGTTAAGGTTATAACCGGTCTTAGGCGATGCGGTAAATCATATCTTTTAAGTGTTCTTTATAAAAATTACCTTCTTTCACAAAATGTGGCTGACGATCATATAATCGAGATAGCTTTGGATGAAGCTGAAAACTATAAATATCATAATCCATTGAAGTTAGACTCTTTTATAAAAGAAAAGATAAAGGATAATGATACATATTATGTCTTTATTGATGAGATACAATATGTAAAAAAGATAAAAGTTAAAGATGAGCAGCTTGATGAGGTCGAAGAGATAACATTTTATTCAGTTTTAAATTCCTTAATGCGTCGGTATAATATCGACTTATATGTGACAGGGTCGAATTCAAAAATGCTTTCCAATGACATCAGGACGGAATTTCGCGGGCGAGGTGATGAAGTTCATATTACACCTTTTACATTCTCGGAGTTTATGCAAGTATATGATGGTGATGTTCGGGACGGATGGGAAGAATATTTGGTTTATGGAGGTTTACCCTTGGCTGTTATGGCTTTGGATCACGAATCTAAGAGTAGATATCTTAAAAATCTTTTTGAAGAGACATATCTTAAAGATGTTGTAGAGCGCAATAAAATTCGTAAGCCAGAAAGTCTCTCTGAGGTTCTTGATGTTTTGGCTTCAAGTATCGGGTCTTTTACAAATCCTTTAAAGATAGAAAATACATTTAAAACAGTTCGACATACGATATTGAAGTCTAAAACAATTTCTTCATATATTGCTAAATTAAAAGACTCATTTTTAATAGATGAGGCGCGAAGATATAATATAAAAGGGCGAAAATATATATCCGCGCAGACAAAATTTTATTTTTCGGATGTTGGTCTTCGCAATGCACGGTTAGGTTTTCGCCAGTTGGAAGAAACCCATATTATGGAGAATATTATTTATAATGAACTGAAGGTTCAAGGATTTGATGTAGATGTTGGTATCGTAGAAAAGCACGAGAAGAATGAAGAAAAGCATGGATGTAAAAGACAATTGGAAATTGATTTCGTTGCGAACCGTGGTAATAAAAGGTTTTATATTCAGTCAGCTTTATCAATTGATGACTTAGAAAAAGCTCAGCAAGAAAAAAGGTCCTTGAGTAATATAGATGATTCTTTTAGAAAGTTGATAATTGTTGGTGGGAAAAAGCCGGCATATATTGACGAAAGTGGATATGTAATTGTAGGGGTTATAAACTTTTTACTGAGTCCAAACGAATATTTGACATAAGATTAATTAGCGCTTTGCTAACTTTGCGATGGTACCTAAAGCCCTAAAATCGAACCTACATCATTATACAATTTATGATATAATATACCATTATGAATATTGTAATTCTTCTTGGTGCCCCTGGTTCGGGCAAGGGTACGGTCGCGGGTAAGCTCGCTGCCGACAATGCTAATTTAAAGCACGTCTCCTCTGGCGATCTTCTTCGCGGCGCTGTTGCGAAGGGTACTGAGGCTGGCCTTGAGGCTAAGGGCTATATGGAGAGCGGTAATCTCGTTCCTGATGCGCTTATTGCTCGCATGATTAAGGACGTCGTTGCCGAGACGACGGGCGATGTAACGATGCTTCTCGATGGCTTCCCCCGTAATCTCGCTCAGGCTGAGATCCTCGAAGAGATGGGCGCGCCCATTAAGAGCGCTGTCTTAATCGATGTTCCCGACGAGATTATCCAAGACCGTATCGCCGGCCGTCGCACCTGTCCTAAGTGCAAGGCGGGCTATCACGTTAAGAACCTCCCCCCGAAGGTAGAGGGCGTATGCGATAACTGCGGCAGCGAATTGACTATCCGTAAGGATGATAATCCTGAGACTGTTAAGGATCGTCTCGTTGTCTATCATCGTCAGACTGAGCCGCTTATTGAGTTCTATAAGGCTAAGGGTTGCCTTAAGACTGTTGACGGCATGACTGGCGTTGATTCAGTCGCTGCTGAGTTCCTTAAGGTAATGTAATTAGTTATTTTCAAGTGCCGGCGGTAGCTTAGATCGTCGGCCTTGATTTTTATTTTATGAAAGTCGATATTAAAACTAGGGCCGAAATTGACCGCATGCGTGAAGCGTGCCGTTTAACCGCTGAAATTCGCGATATATGCGCTAATGCAGTGGCTCCAGGCGTTACAACTGGTGATATCGATGATTTAGTTGAAGAATTTTGCTCTAAAAATAAGGTTCGCGCGAGTTTCTTCAATTATATGGGCTTTCCAGGTAGGCTTTGTGTTTCGATTAACGATGAGGTAATTCACGGTATTCCTAGCCGTCATCGTGTAATAATGCCTGGCGATCTCGTTAAAACTGATGTTGGTATTTTTAAGAACGGCTTTAATGGTGATACTTCGCGCACAGTAGCGGTAGGGGTTACCGATCCTGAAGTATTGCGATTAGTAGAGACTACTAAAGCGTGTCTTAAAGCGGGTATTGCCGCGTGTGGACCTGGGGTTCATCTAGGCGATGTCGGCTATGCGATTCAGAAGGTCGCCGAAGACGCGGGCTTTGGCGTTGTTCGCGATTGGATAGGCCATGGCGTCGGGCGTACAGTTCATGAGGATCCTCAAGTTCCTAACTATGGTAAGCCCGGTACTAAGCTAGTTTTAAAGCCAGGTATGACTCTCGCTATCGAGCCTATGATTTCGATGACTAAAGCGGGCGAGAAGACGCGCGTTCTCGAAGATGGCTGGACGGTCGTTACAGCCGATAGATGTCTTTCAGCTCATTTTGAACATACTGTCGCCATTACTGACGATGGTTGTGAGATTTTGACTTTGCCGGCGGATTATCCCTGAAGTCCTTAAGCCCGAAGGCGCTCTGGTCGAATGGCGACTGATTGCTTGGGGGCGGATCTTCCGTTCGGCATCTTTTAATTAACATAAAACGTGTATATTTGTAGGTAGGTAAAATAAAAGGAGGTAATAATTATGAAGACAAAAATGTCGAATTTTCGTTGGGTTATTTGCTCACTTCTCTTTTTTGCGACAACGGTCAATTACCTCGACCGCCAAGTTTTATCTCTTACTTATAAAGATTTTATCGCTCCAGTCTTCGGTTGGTCAGATAACGATTATGGTACAATAACGGGAATATTCTCTATCGTTTACGCGTTAGGTAATCTTTTTGCCGGTAAGTTTATCGACTGGCTTGGTACTAAGAAGGGGTATCTCTGGGCGATTTTCATTTGGTCATTGGGCGCGTGCTTACACGCGGCGTGTGGCGTTGGCTCATCGGCGCTTAACGCGTTAGGCTTCGTTGGCATGATGGGCATGACGACATCAGTTTGGCTCTTTTTAGCCTGCCGTAGCGTTCTTGCGATTGGTGAGGCGGGTAACTTCCCCGCGGCGATTAAAGTTACAGCTGAGTACTTCCCTAAGAAAGATCGTGCTTTCGCGACTTCTATCTTTAATGCTGGTTCATCAGTCGGCGCTCTCGCAGCTCCTCTTTCAATTCCGCTCATCGCGAAGTTCTGGGGCTGGGAAATGTCGTTTATCATAATTGGTGCGCTTGGATTTCTCTGGATGGGATTTTGGATGTGGCTTTATAAAAAGCCCTCTGAGAATTCTTATGTGAGCGCGGCGGAATTAGAATATATCAATTCCGACGAGGATGATGGCGAGAAGGTTAAGGCTGTTCAATCGAATGAAGATCCTAAAATTTCATATCTTAAAGCTTTTTCGCTTCGTCAGACTTGGGCGCTCGTTTTGGGGCGTTTTCTCACTGATGGCGTATGGTGGTTCTTCCTTTTCTGGACGCCTTCGTATCTCTCTGATCAGTTCGGCTATAAGACTTCAGATGGTATGGGAATGGCGCTAATCTTCGCTCTTTATGCTATTGTAACTGTTCTTTCGATATATCTTTGTAAAATCCCGACATTTATGGTCGATAAGCGCGGTATGAATCCGTATGAAGGGCGAATGGTCGCGATGTTCATCTTCGCGTGTTTGCCGCTTTTTGCGCTCGGTTCGCAACCTTTAGGCGTTTATTCGGCGTGGTATCCAGCTATTCTTATCGGCATTGCTTGTGCTGGTCATCAGGCCTGGAGCGCCAATATCTTTTCTGTTGTAGGCGATATGTTCCCTAAGTCAACGATTGGAACATTAACAGGTATTGCTCAATTCGCGGCTGGTTGCGGTAGCTTTATCGTTAATAAGGGGGCGGGTAAGCTCTTTACATACGCTGGTGAACAAGGCGAAGCATTTGCATTCCTCGGTTATACCGGTAAGCCCGCTGGATATATGATTGTATTCTGCTATTGCGCTATAGCGTATCTTATCGGCTGGCTCTGCATGAAAACCTTAGTGCCTAAATATAAAAAGGTCGAGCTTTAAGCGATTTTTAATAATCGCTATCAAATTATCGCTTGCAATATTCCCCAAAAAAGCGTATACTCCAAATAGACTGATGAGGAGGGGATTAATAAATACACATAAGAATTGCGATTTAACCGCGTTTAACGACTGCGGAAGTAATTCTTATACCCCCCCCCCCAATCATCTAAGAAACTTAATACGCGTCAGTTTTGGCGCGATAATTCCACTAAAATTTCGAACGAAATGTCACTATGGAGATTCGCTCTATAGTGCGCTTTCGTTTATTTAACAATAAACCCTAAACAAAGGATCACAAATGAAACAAACAATACTAAGTAAGTGCTTCAGTAAAATGAAGCGAATTGCGCTTACATTATTCGCCGCGCTTTGCGTCGGATCGGTGTGGGGCGGTTATTTAACCTTTGAAGCACAGAATTTCGCTGTGTCGGAAGAAGGAACGATAAACTTTAATGCGAAGCTCGGATATCATGGAACAGATACCGACCGATACGCGCAGTTAACAGCGATTGGATATAATGCCAATGGTGAAGTAGCATTTACTGAAACGAAAGTAATTGGTGAAAATTTAACGGAGTTGAAATTAGAAGAAGAAGCTGAAGGTGATGGATATGTAACTTATCCTTGTACTATTACAGGTACGGGTTTAAGCGCTACAGAGAATTATAAGATTCAGTTTCATTTCTGGGCTGTTAAGGCTGACGGTTCATTAAGCGCTGATTACGACATTACGCGATATGTTCTTTCTCCGATTGGTATTACTGGCGTTACCGCTAAGTATGGGGATTTAAAGTTCCGCGTCTTTGGCAATATTGAGTCGAGCTATAACATTTCTGCTGTTAAGGTAAATTACATTCTTGGAACAGGAACACCTAATCAGGTAGTTGAAGCTATAATTGATGTTGAGGCCGGGACCTTCGCTTGCGAAATTCCCTACACTCCCACAGAAAGGACGCTTACTTATAGTGTTACTGTAGAATATGCTGATGGTACATCTAAGGTTTATTTAGATGATGTTAATGCTGCAGAGCTTCAGGTAAAAACGAGACTTACGGCTGATAATACCAAGGTCATCTATACTTGGACTGGCGAGGGTGACGGAACGAGCTGGACAGACGAATTAAACTGGACCGTTAATAGAGATGATGTCGATACTGTTGGCTATCCAGGAACTCACGACGGATCTTACTATCGCACGATGTTCACTATCTCTAAGGATGTTGAATGCATTGATTTAAAGGGTGGGACTTATGGCTTTGTTGACGATGGAGCTATGTTTATCTATGATAATAAGACCGTAAAGTTTAAAAATGGTAAGTTTAGATTTACTAGTTCTGAAGTTAGCAGAACTAAAGCTGATGGATCTGGGTCTAAGAGTGGATTAATCGGTTCTAATGGTGGAACTCTCATTTTTGAAAAAGTTTATTTAAGAAACTGCGGTGATAGTGGTACAGAGTCTGGTAATTTAGCTATTGTGCCGCGCTCCGGAGCGACAATTGTTTTTGAGGGTACTTATAGTGACAATTGGGATTATTATCCTCAAAGTGCTCAGACTGGTACGAAGATAATTATTCGTGATGGAGAGTTGACATTGTCGCGCAATCTTAACGGTTCCGCTAATGGTTCTAAGAATGATGTTCTTATTTCGAACGCTAAGTGGACTATTAATAATGCGTCTTCGAAAACAATAACTCCGTATAAGTCGCTCACCTTCCGTGACGGTCCTGATCGTCAGGCTCAGGTTGTGAATACGGGCGATTTGAAGCTTCTTGGAACGTATGACTTCGCTTTGCCAGCGACGCCATATTCTACGCCTTATTATAAGCTTCGTAAGTTATCTGCGAATGCTGCTGGAACTATCAAGGTTGATGTCACCAATTATAAGGGTGGCGGCCTTGTTCCTCTTGTTGCGTTCACGGGCACGCTCGATGACAATACCAAGAACTCCATGAAAACGATAACGACAACTGCTAGCAAGTTGGAAGTAACTGCTGATGGCGTTGATGTAAAGGCGGCTCGTAATGCTAAGCTCGTCTGGGATGAAGCGGCTAAGACACTTTACTTCCAGCAGGATTCGCAGAACGCGGCTTCGATTGGTACTACCGAGTACGCGACACTTGGCGCGGCAGTTGAAGCGGCAGCTGATGGCGCGACGATTACAGTTCTTAACGATGTTGAGCTTTCAACATTTTTGAAGATTGAAAAGTCTCTTACCTTTGACTTTGGTGAGTTTACCGTTACGCGCACTAGCGGCCAGGGCGTATTCTTTGTGAATAATGCTAATGCTAATGTTACACTTAAGGGTACTACGGGTGGTATTACTGGTCCTCAGGCTGTTTGGGCTTATGCGGGTAAGGTAACGATTGAAGGCGGTGTATTCACGGGTGTTGGCGATTCTGGCGCAGTTTATGCTTCGGGTACTGGCAATGTTATTATTAATGGTGGTACTTTCTCAGCACCTGAGCTCAATGATACGAACTTCGTTATTAATAAGCTCGACACAGACCGCGAAACTACATCTATCGTTATTGATGGTGGTACGTTTATCGGCTTTAACCCTGCGAATAACTTAGCGGAAGGACCTAATACCAACTTCTGTAAAGAGGGGTATACGGCTAAAGAAGTTGATGGCGCTTGGGTTGTCGAGAAGGCTATCACACAGGTTGTTCCTGGCGCTGAAGTTGTAACGATCGAAGCTGAGTCTGAAGAGGCTGCATTAGCTAAGGCCGCGCTTAGCGTTACCCCTCCTGAAGGCGTAGACGCTGATACTTATAAGGGTTACTTTAAGCTCGTAGCTACCGAAGTTGCCGCGGGTTCTTACGCGGTTACAGCTGTTCTCGCTGATGAGGTTAAGCCTGTAATCGCTGAGACGACCAATGATGATGGTACGGTTACTCCCGCTCTCACCTTTGAGGATGGTAAGGTTACGGTCAACATCGAGAACGAGCTCCCTGGTCTTAACTATGGCGTTCG
>JAGBTH010000151.1 GCA_017631385.1 Kiritimatiellia bacterium | reverse complement strand
TTGAAATAACGCATTCAGCTTCGTTATTCATCGCAATGACAAAAACTTTCATTTTAACTTAAGCCTCCTTAAAGACAATTCAAAATCAAATTTAGCTCTTTCGTGATTGATATCAAGCCAAGATTGCTCAGGCGATCTTTCATAGACTACTCTACCGTCAACTATCGTCATAACAACATCGCTCGCGTGGGCGCTATGAACGATAAGATTCGCCGCGTCTACACATGGACTTAAATGAGGTTTATTAAGATCGACAACGCATAAATCAGCCGCCTTACCTGGCGCAATCTCGCCTGTATCAGCGCGACCAAGCGCTTTCGCGCCGTTTTTCGTCGCTATCTCAATAACTTCCCAAGGCGAAAGCACTGTCGGATCAAGAGCTACTCCTTTATGAATAAGAGACATTAAATGCATCTCCTCGAACATATCGAGATTATCATTCGACGCGGGTCCATCAGTACCTAAGGCAACATTAACCCCGAACTCCATAGCGCGGCTAATGCGCGCGAAGCCGCTACCTAACTTCATATTACTAGATGGATTATGAACAAGACTTATATTACGCTCGGCCATAATCTTAAAATCATCATCGCTGCACCATACGCAATGCGCCGCGTAACCGCCATAATCCAATAGCCCAATATCAGCTAAATACGCTATTGGGGTTTTACCGTGACGAGCGATACACTCCTCATGCTCGCGCTTAGTCTCTGAGACATGCGCATTTAAGGGGCGCTTAAATTCACGATTCGCCTCTGCTAGAGCACGGCAAAACTTCTCATTAGTCAGATATTCGGAATGAATACAAATATCAGCAACAAGACGATTATTAGGATCTCTAAAATTCCTGACAAAATCAATGCACTCTTCTAATCGACCTTTAGGAGTACCGTCACTGAACGCGAGGCCCGGGCGGCAGACATTCCCCTTAATACCCGTCTCAACAAGCGCCGCGGCACCTGCGAGCGAATGCTCATACATATCGGCTACACAAGTAACGCCGCCAGCTAAAAGCTCCATCGCTCCCCAAGTCATCCCCGCGGCAACATCTTCGTCAGTTAATTTAGCCTCTATAGGAAATATCGCCTCGTTGAGCCAACGCTTAAGAGGTAATCCACCACCAACGCCGCGCAGTAGCGTCATTGGCGCATGGCAATGAGCATTGATGAGCCCTGGCATTACGATAGCGCCAGCTAAATCTATACCTTTAGGCGCTAATGCGCGCTCTTGAGAAGTAATTAAAATTTCTACTATCTTACCATTTTTAATTACTATATCGCCTTTTTGAGCCTTTCGCCCCGGCAAGAGCATTAAGCAATCATTAAGAACAAGATTATTCATCTTCTTCTCACATTACTCGACCGCCCCAAAGACTAAACTCGGCACCGATACCCGCAGCTTCGAGATTCTCCTTAACCTTCATCCCAGAACCATACGACCAACGCCACTGATTTTTAGAGTGCGTCAATTCTTCAATATGCCCGATTAACACTTTCTTAGGATGAATACGCCCTGTCGACGCTTTTACGACATCCATCCCGCAATAAGGATGAACCATCCAAAGATCAGGCTTTTTAGTAAATTTTAGCTTCGCTGGATTACCGCAATCCCCCGAATGGCAAAGTGTAAATTCACCGATATGAATCTCAAAGAAAGTCGTAAAATCAGCCAAATAAGCGTTATGATCGCAAAGCCCTGTTTTTACGGTCACATCCCCAAAGGTAAATGTTTTTGCCGCGCGAGTAAAGCCACCATTTTCACGCCAATTTTTAACTCCGTAATTATCTAGAAAGTTCGAAACCACTGTCTTTCTATACTTATTATTCATCGCAGTATAAAAAGGCCTCTGCCAATGATCACTGTGATTATGAGTAATAAGCGCAAAATCAAGAATAGGCGCGAACTCAGAAGCGCGGCGATGAACTAAATCTATCGAAAATGTCTTAGTTACCGTCCTTACAATAATCCCCATATTGTAAATATACCATATAGCGGGCTTATTAGGATCAGTAACTATTGTAGATGTAACTTCTTTTAAAACTTTATCAACAACCCTATCAAGCCTCTTAAGCGCTGCTAAAGAGCGAGTATCGCCATCCTTTAAATAATTAAGATAATCCTCCCTCGTAACAAGATCGTTCTCTAACTGCAAACGATCAATATCAGCCCACGTAGGCTCTGAAGATAGAGTAAAACAACCCGAAACTGATGTAAGAGCGGCAAATGAAGCACTGGCTTTTAAAAAGCCTCGACGATTAATCAAATCAGAAGAAAATTTCATAGTTTTACTTTTCTATTATTAAGTCGGCCTTTAGATAACATAGCACCAGAAAGCAAAAATAGAAGAGCAGCTATTAAAAACCAAAAATATTGTTCCTCAAGTCGAGACTCATCTTTATTTTGCTCTTCTATCGCGACCTGACGTAAAAAACTTCTATAAATAGCTCCTAATGTCGTCTCAGCCATACCCGCTGTAGCTAATGGCACATATCGCCCACCCGAAACCTCAGCTATTTTCTTTAGCGCCTCTTCTTCGAGTTTTACAGTAACATTAGCACCCTTAAACTTCATTATACCGCCTTCTTCACTAGGTAAAACCGATTCTTTATTAGGATCGCCAATACCAACGGTAAAAATAGGAACGCCGCGCGCCTTAGACTTTTCGGCTTCTTTTATTGCATCCCCTCTTAAATCACCACCATCCGAAATAAGAATAATCGCGCTACGATCAGCTTTCTCGCCATCTTTACCGTCAATCTGGGCTATAACTTGGAGAGACTCTCTAATCGCACTACCTAAATCCGTCTCGCCTTTAGGAGCCGAATCTATCGTAATCGTCTCTAGAGCACTTCTTAAAAAGCCTTGATCTGTAGTAAGCGGACAAAGCGCAACTCCAGTGCGCCTAAACGCGACTAAAGCGCATCTATCGCCTTCGAGAGAGTCGATTAAATCAGCTACATCAGCCTTAGCACGCTCTAACCTATTAGGACGCACATCACTCGCTAGCATAGAGCGCGAAACGTCAATCGCTACTACAATATTGCGATTAGTCGCTGGAATAAGTTCCGTAGATTTACCCCAGCGCGGACGCGCCGCAGCGAAAAGAATGAGACAAAGCCCCAACCCAATTAAAGGTAATTGTAAGCGTTGCGAAAACGAGTCAGGAACGCTCGTTGAAAGCTTTAAAAGCGCCTTACGACGCCGAGCAATAAGAAACGCACAAAAAAACAGAATAAACGGAACTAGAAGAACAGCTAAAAGCACATAAGGATACGCGAAATACTTATCAAGATCAAAAAGCATACAATTAGTGATCCTTCATACCCTCGCCATGCCAAGGTTCAAACGCGGGAACGCTCTCCACACCCGCGGCGATGCGCTGACGCACAGCCTCATAAACGAGAATAGTCGCCGCAGCTGAAACATTAAGCGAATCCGCCAAGCCCAGCATCGGAATTCTTACGCGAAGCTCCGCGCCATCCATCCATTTAGCAGTTAAACCATACTGCTCAGCTCCAAGCGCTATAGCGACATTACCGGTTAAATCAACCTCAAAATGAAGTTTCTCAGCATGAGGAGTAGCCGCTAAAATCTTAAAGCCGCGCGACTTTAAAAATTCAAGAGCCTCATCACTCGTCGCCTCAGCGATCGGTACTGAGAACATCGTTCCTGTAGAAGCGCGAACCACATTCGGATTATGAATGTCGGTCGTACGATTACAAACAATAACTGCCGCGACTTTCGCCGCGTCAGCAGAACGAAGAATCGTACCTAGATTACCAGGCTTTTCAATCGCCTCAGTAACAATTACAAGCGCATTTTCAGGGAGTTTTAAGTCAGAAAGCTTAACAGTAACATGAGGGCCAACCATTAGTAGACCATCAGGTCGTTCCTTATAAGCGATCTTAGTGAAGCATTGCTTAGAGCAGGTAAAGACCTCAGCACCCTTCGCGCGGCATTCCTCAACAATCGCCGGCTCATTCTCATTTTTAAGATAAAAGTCGGGACAGTGAAAAATCGCACGCGGGCGATACCCATTATCAAGGGCGCGTCGACACTCGCGAAAACCCTCGACGATCATCTCGCCAGACTCTTCGCGAGTTGAACAAGTCCTTAACTTTACGACGTATTTAAGTTTCGGATTACTAGGACTTGTTATTTCCATACTCTAAACCCTATACTTAAAGTTATTCTACTTCGATAAACTCAATTTCAGCCTTATCGCGAAGCTCAGCGACAAAAGCATCTACAGCCTTACCGCGAGCTTCATGACGAAGAAGATCCTTAATCTGATCATGGACATCAACGAGCGTCTGCTGACCGCCAGGCTGTTCATCAGCCTTATAGATGATATGATAGCCGAACTGCGTTGTAACAACGCCCGAAACCTCGCCCTTCTTCATCTCAAAGGCGACCTTATCAAATTCAGGGACCATCATGCCAGGGCCGAACCAACCGAGCGAACCGCCCTCACGACCAGAAGGACAATCTGAATTCTTCTCAGCTTCTTCAGCGAAGTTACCGCCCGCCGCAATACGCTCCTTAATAGCGAGAATCTTCTCAAACGCGGCAGATTTCTCATCAGAAGTTGAATTATCTTCAACCTTAACGAGAATATGCTGGCAGAGTACCTTAGGCTCTGTTACATACTCGCTCTTGTGAGCCTCATAAAAGTCAGTAACTTCCTGTTCAGTAGGCTCTTCAACGCCAGTGCAAGCCTGCTCAACGAGTTTATTAACGCGAGCACCCTTTTCAAGTTCCTTGCGGAAGTCGTCTTCAGAAATATTCTGGGCTGCGAGAGCCTTCTTAAAGTTTTCCTCACCGCCAACCTGCTCAATAACCTTAGCGATTTCAGCGTCAATATCAGCAGCTGTAACAGGAACATCTAACTGCTGCGAGCGCTCAAGAAGAAGACGCGCACCAATAGCCTGATCAAGAGCCTTCTCCTGGAGTTTAGCGAGATTATCCTTAATCTCCTGCATCGACATACCATGAGACATATAAAATCTAACGAGACGATCAAGCTCAAAACCTACAGCCTGCTTATTGACTTCAAAACCATTTACTTTAGCAATTTTCATTTTATTAGCCTTTTAATTTATATAAATTTTAAATTATTTTTTAGGAGCTTCAGATGCGTTTTTTAAGCGACGCATCAATACAATACTAACTATAACCCAAATAATTAAGACCGTTAACGACACCAGGAATACCGGCATCCACCCAATCGTAAAGACTAATGCGAATGCAAGCGCCACCCACATATTAGTCGCTGGTTCATGAATAAGCTGTTTACCGGCGAAAGAAGCCGCGGCAATAGTCTTATTATGGGGATCTACCGTACGCAAAAGCAAAAGCCCGGTCGCAGTAACACCCGTAGCCTGACCAAATTCGGCAATACCACGCTCAAACCACGCTTCTTTAAAGAGACGCGGCGAGAAGAACAATACCGAGAAAACAGTCCAAGATAAGCCAGCGACACACATAATCAAAAGAGGTAACCAATTCTGAGCTACTACCGTAACATTAATTGTCGCAACAGCAGCAAGAGCGAGATAATCAAGCGCCGCGCCTGAAATACGATCCATCTGAGCACGGTCAATCAAGAGATCAACCTTAATGAGTTTAGCGAAACTCTGCAAAATAACGCCGCCGAGCATACAAAGCGGAAATAGCGGGAAGCCTGAGAACAGGCGGGTTTTAGCATTCGGCAAGCACGCAATCTCGAGCATCTGCAGTCCTTCAAGGATAGCATAGCCAATTAAAACCGCAATACCGATAATCGCAATATGCCAAGCGAGAGAATCAACGGAATCGGCGAGAACCGTCTGCTTTCCGGCCGAAGGTCTCTCGGTCTGGGCGTGAATTCCACGACGCTCATGGAGAGTGCGCTTATGGAAAGGACGAACAGTTTTAATATAACCGCGCGAATAAGCCCAGTTAACTAAGACCATGCCTATAACAATACCGGAAATCATACCGATCGTAGCGACCGTAATACCGAGAGCAACACCGTCAGTCCAATTATGAGCGGCAAACGCCTCGCGCATTCCGCCTACAGTACCATGGCCGCCCTCAAACCCCATTTCCAAAAGATTACCAAACGCAGCAGGAACATCGAACATAGGAGCGAGCATAAAGCCAGCTAAACCGATACCAACAACAAACTGACCCCATACTACAATCTGAGCCAACGTAAGCTGAGGTAAAACTGACGAGGCTAGATTTTTAACCTTAGGTACTCCACCGCCTAAAAAGAGAGTCGCGAATATAATATTGATTAAAAATCCTGGCATACTGCTCATCTCGGAAACCACAGTCTCAGGTATGTGACTACGATAACACGAAATAATCACTAAGCCAATAATTCCACCCACAATGGAGCTAGGGAGATACAAGCGCTGTAAAAGCGGAATTTGAACTCTAAGAATCTTACCCGCCACCAAAAGGACGGACAACGCGGCAAATATTACAACAGCAGTCATAGACGAATCCCAAACGCTATTTAAAAAAATGGTGGAGAAGAAGAGATTCGAACTCTCGACCCCCACGTTGCGAACGTGATGCTCTACCAACTGAGCTACTTCCCCATTTGCTAAATTTGTGAGTAGTATATCATTTTAAGTCTCACATGACAAGTAGGAATTTACGAGATTATAGGGAAATGGGAAGATTTAAGAATGCTTATTATCTATATGCCACATTTATGGTATAATGTGTCGTATGAAAGAAGAACAAAAGCAAAGTCCAATTCCATTGCCGACCATTAGGCGCTATCCTATTTACCTAAGAGCGATTAAATCTAAAATTGCTGGAGGTGAATTACACATATCAAGCGCAGTTCTCGCTGAGGAACTTGGTCTTGACCCTGTTCTATCGCGTAAGGATTTAGCCATGGTGGGAATTCCTGGTAAACCTCGCCGCGGCTATCCCGCTAAGGAGCTTTGCGAAGCGATAAACCGCGCGCTTGGCTGGGATAACCCGATTGAAGCTGCGCTCGTTGGCGTAGGTTCTCTCGGTTGCGCCCTTCTAGGTTATAGCGGATTTGAGGAGCAAAATCTTTCTATTACAGCTGCGTTTGATACATCCGAAGCGATTGTTGGTCAACGCATTCACGGCGTTAAGGTTCGCCCAATGGAAGAACTTTCTCGCTTAATTAAGCGTCTTAAAATTTCAATTGGAATTATAACTGTTCCTTCTTCGGCCGCCCAGAGTTGTGCTGATCAACTCATTGACGCTGGGATAAGGGCCATTTGGAATTTTGCACCAATACAGCTAACAGTTCCTAAAGGCATTATTGTCCAGAATATTGATCTTGCACAATCGCTAGCTATTCTTTCGCATTCAATTACGAACTATTCAAAACCTTCTGCTGACGCTAAGGCGTAACATAGAAAATTCTCTCCTATAAAAAGAAGTCTTGTTAGTAAAAGCTTACGAGACTTTTTTTATACTTTTCGGCCTAAGAGTTTCGAAGCGAGATTCTTTAAAACCGAAACATCGCCAGGCAGATTCTCTAATGATCTAATCGCCTTATCAGTCGTTTCTGCCGCGAGTCGCTCAGTTTCAGTTCGAGTATAGGGAGAATCTCCATCTAATAAATCATCTTCATACTGAAATGCAAGTCCAAGATTTAAGGCGAAAGACCTAAGCTTAGCGAGCGCCGCGTCATCAGCATTCGCCGCGAGCGCACCCATCTCGGCGGCCGCGACGAATAGATCCGCAGTTTTATGTTCATAAATATAAGCCGTATCTCCAGTCGCGGCAATATCCTCTACTTGGCCAGCGACAACGCCCACACCCGCCTTAGCTAGTGACGCGACAACTCTAGATGCGTTATTAGGCGTCTTAGATGCTACTAAAAATGCGAGCGCCTGAAGAGCGTCTCCAGCTAATATCGCATTAACTTCGCCAAACTTTTTCCAAACCGTTAGCTTGCCGCGGCGCATCTCGTCATTATCCATCGAAGGAAGGTCATCGTGAACTAAAGTATAATTATGAAGTAATTCAATCGCTGCCGCCGGATATGCCGCGTCTTTAGCCTCTCCTCCTGCTGCAAGTGCCGCGCCAAGAGCAATTAAAGGTCTTACTCTTTTACCGCCAGTTCCAACAGCATAGCGCATCGCCTGAGATAATTCACTAGGCCGCTCATCTTCACGCGGCAAAACTTCATCTAATGTTTTTTCAACTACTGAGAGTAAATCATTCATCTATAACTCCAAGAAAAAATTTAGATATCTTCATCCTCTAACTCATTAAGTCTATCAGGACTTATTTCTAGATAACGCATAGCCTTCTCTGCAATACGCTTAAATACGGGTCCAGCGCTATTGCCGCCCGCATGATACAAACGCTTTTCATCAAAGTCAAGCGATACAAGAATAACGACCTCAGGCGGAACACACTGCGCATCATCTGGATATCGCTTCTCTACACCCGAAGGAACAATTCCGCAAAAAGTAGCTATATAAAGACCCTCCGCATATCCCTTACCTTGACTTTTGGGCTTTGATTTTTGAGCAGTACCCGTCTTACCAGCTACTGAATACCCCTTTACTTTAGCTCGTCTAGCCGTACCCTCTTTAGTAGCTACTCCAAGCATCATTTTTCGTGTAGAATACGCCGCCGAAGGACTTATAACCCGCTCGCCTGGATCTTCATTTCGCACATGAAGATTATTGCCGTCAGCATCAATTATTCTATCAATAATATAAGGCTTTTTTCGTATTCCGCCATTCGCGATAGCCTGATATGCCGATGCCATCTGTAATGCTGTTACCGCGACTCCCTGACCAATTGGCGCTCGCGACCACGTTAAGCGATCCCATTTCGAATAATGATGTAAAATACCGGGCTTTTCACCAGGTAATTCAATACCTACTCGTTCACCAAAACCAAATTTCTTAATATACTCATAAACTCTTTTAGGCCCAAAATCATACCCTAATTTACCTATGACTATGTTAGAGGATTCAACAATAGCATCGCGCAAGGTAATCTTAGGTGGCAGAGCATGACTATCTCGCGGCAGTCGCGCGTATTTATTCTCGCCTCTCGCATTTTTTTCATCTCGATTAGTTGTATAAACTGTCTCTGGGCGAGCGAACCCGGCATCAATCGCAGCAGCCGCCGTAATAACCTTCATTACACTGCCTGGCTCATACATATAATTCAAAACGCGATTAGCTAGTGCAGGATTATCTTTATCATATTTCCCTTCAATATCAAAGTCTGGATACGAGGCCATAGATAAAACGCGCCCTGTCTTAACATCTAAAATTACGCACCACCCCGCTCCAGCGCCAAATTCAACAATACCTGATTTTAATTCATCTTCAACAATCTTTTGCAAAAAGTGATCTACCGTTAAATAAACATCAACTCCAGGTTTCGCAGGTGTATTAACATCAATCTTATCTTTAATAAGAATTCTATTGGCATCTTGCTTGCCGCGAATCTCTCCAGGCATGCCGCGCAACAACGTATTGTACTTCTCATTAACACCCCTAACAACGTGACAGAGGCGATTACTCTCGAAATATCTCCTTTGATAAGTCTCCCCGATCTTAATCCCACTTACAATATGCCTATCGCTAAGAATATCATAAATACGCCTGTCATCCGAAACCGCTAAAAACTGATTACGAAAACCTGGCCCCTTAGTCTTATTCATCATTGAATAAACTTCTTCTCTAGGCAGCTTGAGCACATCCGCAATAGTTTTAGCCTGTGCCCTAGGAGTGCGAATCTTTTTAGTGCCACGAATTCGTACAACGCTTTGGGTAATAGCTACTGGATCAAAGCGATACTCCCAACACGGCATTGATTTTACTATTGGATGAGGCGCTCTACCTAAAGGCGAACAATAAATCCCGCCACGAATAGGTGGAATTTTTTTATAATAATCATATTGAGGTAAACGATCTAAGTCGATGATAAAATGAGCTTTAATCATCGAATAAGAGGAATATGCGGCTATTATTAGTAAACCAACAACAGGTAACCAAAACCTAGCGTTCTTAGAAAGCCGCATACTTAAAAGCCGTATTAGCGTATCACGCGCCGAATTCCATTATAAGGCCTGCGCGTTTCAAAGCTAGCTGTTGAACGCTCTTGTTCTTGCTTTTTACGACGAAGAACAGCTACCGAATTCTGACTCGGGATTACCCTTCCTCTTTCGTCCATACGAACGATCTGATTAGATTTAGGATAATTCATGCTCATTCCTCTTACAACAAGAGCTCTTTCTAAATTAACGGAAGATTTAACAGAATCCCACCTAACAATATTTTTACTAAGCTCTACCTTACTATCAGCGAGCTGCTTTTCTTTATCGGCAATAATCTTCGTGAGCTGAGAACAACTCGAAGATGCCATTAAATTTAAAACAACCATCACAAAAAACGTTAACATAATCGCACCAAGATGCATCATGTTCACGGTAAGACGTGACATCCTCTTAGATATCTTTTTATTTTTTCTCATTATTAAGTCTCCTTCACTTCGATAACACGCAACTTCGCACTACGTGACCTCGGATTTAAATTCACTTCTTCTTCCGTAGCCTTTACAGCTTTTCGCGTTACCGCGACGGCGCGCGGAATCGCGCCTTCCCACTTTTCGCCGCCTTGCTGAAGCGAAACCATCTTACCTACATGCGCGGCAAAAAACTTCTTCACCACTCTATCAGTTAGCGACTCAAACGTAATAACCGCGAATCTACCGCCACAATTTAAAAGCGAAATCCCGTCTTCCAACACACGTTCGAGCTCGCCCATCTCGTCATTGACCGCCATTCTAAGCGCCTGAAAAACCCGCGTCGCCGGATGATGACCACCGCGCCGACCTATCAACTTCTCGATAAAGTTAGCCAACTCTAGCGTCGTCTCAAAACGCTTCTTCGCGCGTGCACTCACTATCGCCTTCGCTATCCGCCCAGCTTGAGGCTCTTCACCCAATTCACGAAAAATCTTCGCTAGGCTTCCAGCATCCTCTTCATTAACGATATCCGCCGCGCTTACGCCTCCCGATCGGTCCATGCGCATATCAAGGGGTCCGTCCCTGAGAAAGCTGAAGCCACGTCCGGCTTCATCCAACTGAGGACTCGACACACCCAAGTCAAGCAATATCCCGTCGACTTTCGACCAACCTTTTTCATTAGCTAACCTCTTTAATTCACTATGTCTACCCTTAGCGACAGTAAGATCTCTAAAAAGCTCCGGCTCATCGCCAGCTACCTTCGCAACCTCTTCTAACGCTTGATCATCACGATCTATACCGAGCACTTTACCTCCAAGCGCTAAAATCTCTCTCGTATGACCTGCGCGCCCGAGCGTACCATCAACATATAGCCCACCCGATCTCACATTAAGAGCGGCAATAGTTTCAGCCAACATTACAGGCTTATGCCCAGTATTGTGCGCCATATTCTACCGCCTCCCTTATTTTAGAACCCTGCTATCTCTAGAGCCTCGCCAAGAGCGACCTGATCAACCGCAGTAGCGTCACCAAGAGCCTTCGGATCCCAAAGTTTAATCATACGCACCGAACCCACCATCGCAACCGTCGTCGTCAAGTTCGCAAACTGAAGGAGCTTGTCGCTGACGCGGATTCGGCCTTGAACATCAAGCATAAGCTGCTCAGAGTTACTACCGATGACCTGAAGAGCACGATTAAGCGCCGGATCAAAAAGCGCTTTTTCGCGTAACTTCGCAAGACGAGATTCCATCTCAGCTCTAGGCACAAGATTAAGACACCCCTCTTTATGGTCTGGCATAACATACACATAATCTGGCTCACCCATCGTAGCGCGCCATTCGCGAGGAATAGTAAAACGCTTTTTAGGGTCTAGCGAATGATCAAAACGCCCCACCAAGACGCCTGACACCGCTTGAGTCGACTCTGCGACACTCTGTTTGCCTACTTTTGACATTTCTTGACACTATTATACACTTCGTGACACTCAAAAGCAACAAGAATCTTTAAAAAAAAACAAAATGTGGTTTCCAAAAGTAAACGAATAAATTACGTTCGTTTACTACCCATAAAGATTAGCTATAACAGAAGAGTACAAGATTTCTTCCTCTACCCTCCCCGGGGAGGGGACGTGCGTTTACTTTCAGAATCTCATAGATGATT
>JAGBTH010000150.1 GCA_017631385.1 Kiritimatiellia bacterium | reverse complement strand
TTTCAACTTACAGCTTTTTGCTGGTGGCCATAGAGGAGAAGAAATACCTGTTCCCATTCCGAACACAGAAGTCAAGCTCTCCATCGCCGAGGGTAGTGCGGGACTCGCCCGTGCGAGAGTAGGACGCCGCCAGCTTTTTTTTTGCTTTTTTTATACTGCATAAAGGGTTAAGGTTATGAGACGAAAGTTTAGTAAATTTTTCTTTTTTCTTGTTACAGTTTTGATCTGTAACGTTATTTTCGCCGCAGAATATTCGGCTTGGCGCGGCGAAACATTATTTTTTGCATTTAAAAATGTAAATCGCGGTGAGACCATTATTGATTTTAAGCCTGTTATTAAGGGGCTACCAGATTCATTTTCTACTAAAATTGGTATCGCTAGACCTGTTAAATTCGAGCGTGAACCTAATAGTGGCGAATTTATTGTAGCCTGGGATAAAATAGAATGGAATGGTAGTGAAACTGCGCTAGCTTCAGGCGCTCATAGGCTAGTTGTATGTGAAATACATATTCCAGAAAATGCAAAGAGTGGGATTTATAAGTTTAAAGCTGGTTTAGAGTCGCACACTCTTAAGGTTGTCAATCGCGTTTTGCCTCCGCCGAAAGAGTGGAAATATTATTTGGACATTTGGCAGCATCCTTGGGCAGTTTCGAGATGGGAAGGGTGTAAGCCTTTTTCTAAAGAACATTATGATGCAATGCGCCCTTTATGGGAACATTTAGCTACTGCTGGTCAAAAGGTTATTACCACAACCGTTACTAAAAAGCCATGGAATAACCAATGCTATGATGGATATGGTACTATGATTCGTCATATTAAGTTAAATGATGGATCGTGGAAGTTCGATTATTCCATTTTTGATGAATATGTAGCCTTTTGTCTAGATTGTGGTATAGGTCCGGATATAGCATGCTATTCAATGGTTCCTTGGAAGTATTACGTTTATTTTGAGAATCAAAAGGGCGATGAGATAAAAATAGAAGCGAAGCCTGGAACTAAAGAATTTGAGGATTACTGGAAACCGTTCTTGATTGACTTTTCAAAGCACTTAAAAGAAAAAGGTTGGTTAGGGCGTACTTATATTTCGATGGATGAGCGTAGTGTTGAAGATATGCGATTTATTTCATCATTTATTAAAAAGCATGCTCCTGAACTTAAAATATCTACAGCAGGTAATTTCGATCCTTCGAAATATCCTGATTTAAAGATAGATAATTATTGTCCAGTAATAGATAAAGTTACTACCAAGTTTTTAGCTAATAACGTATCACAGCGCAGAAATTTAGGACTTTTAACTACATATTATGTTTGCTGTGTGCCGCGCAAGCCCAATACTTTTATGGAGAGCGCTCTAGAGGAATCTTTCTGGTGCGGATTTTTTCCGGCGGCGAAGAATTTAGATGGATTTCTTAGGTGGGCTTATAATTCGTGGCCTTACGATCCGCGAAATGATGCGAGTTTCGGTCCATTTAGAGCGGGTGATACTTTTCTCGTCTATCCAGACAATCAACACTCGTGCCGTTTTCTAGAATTGCGCAATGGTATTCAGGCTGCTGAGAAATTCCGTATCTTAAAAGAAACGGCTTCTAAAGAACTTCTCGCCGAAATGAATGCTCTTTCATTAGAATATGATTTTTGGGCTGCTAAAAAAGATAAGGCCGATTTAAAGCCATTAAAAGATAAGACCTTAGATCTTATTAATCGCAATACCTCGCAAGAGTGAGATTTATACTGAAACATTTGTATATACGCGATCATTTATGATAAAATATGTAGATGAATCGCATACTTTTTGAAAAATTTGAAATTAATGATGGCGTCGCCGAATTCTCGGGCGAGAGGGCGGCGCACATTGTTGAGGTATTGCATTCACAGGTAGGCGATACGATAAAGACTGGTGAGGTTGATGGTAAAATCGGGACTGGGGTTGTTAAAAAGATTGAGGTTCAAGAATCTAAAGAAGGTAATATTTACACCATTAAACTTGAGCTAGAGCATAATGGCGAATCTTTAAAGCCTTGGGTTGATTTAATTCTAGCTCCTCCGCGTCCGCGCGTATTTAAGAGGCTTTTGCCGCAGTTGGCGGCGATGGGTGTTGGCGATATAATTCTCGTTGGCGCTAAGAAGGTTGAGAAGGCGTTTTGGGGCGCGACAATTCTTAAAGAGGATAATTATCATCCGCTTTTGGTTGATGGTCTTATGCAGTCGGGTACGACGATTTTGCCGCGCTTGGAGCTTAGGCGTAATTTCGTTAAGTTCATCAAAGAAGAACTCGATTCTCTATACCCTAATTCAACGCGCGTTGTCGCTCATCCTTATGATGCCGAGCTGATTACAGCTCCGTTAAAGGGTCGGCTTTTATTGGCGATTGGACCTGAAGGCGGTTGGACTAATGAGGAAGTTGAGCTATTAAAGTCTAAGGGCTTTTTATGCCGTTCGCTCGGCGGTAGAATTTTAAGAACAGATACAGCTACGATAGCGTTGCTGGCTAAATTAAATAACGAAACAGAAGAAGGATAATCGAAATGTTGACATGGATGGATTCTTTGCGTAATCGCTCTCTTATGCGTTTGGCGTCATTTACCGATGAGGAGATGCTCGACCTTATTGATCTAGCGGCTCAGCTTAAGGCGCGTCGCGCTTCTGGTGTCAGAGGAGATTTACTTAAGCGTAAGAATATCGCGCTTATTTTTGAGAAGTCTTCAACGCGTACCCGTAACTCGTCCATTATCGCAGTTCGCGATGAGGGAGGTGGCGCTGAGTATTTAACGCGTCCTGATATTCACTTCGGTAAGAAGGAGTCTGTTAAGGATACGGCTCGCGTTCTTGGGCGTATTTATGATGGTATTCTCTTTCGTGGATTTTCTCAGAAGACTTGTGAAGAACTCGCCGAATACTCTGGCGTTCCAGTTTGGAATGGTCTTACCGATGACTATCACCCGACTCAGATTCTCGCCGATCTTTTAACGATTAAAGAGACCTTTGGATCGCTTAAGGATTGTACTGTAGCGTATGTAGGCGATGGGCGCAATAATGTCGCTAACTCGCTTATGATGGGTTGCGCTAAGGCGGGAGTAAGATATGTATGCTGCACGCCTAAAGAACTTTGGCCTGATGAAGCGGTTCTCGCCGAGGCTGAAGAAGTCGCTAAGCGTAATGGCGTTGATATTCGCGTTTTCGATGATCCTGTAAAGGGTGTTAAAGGCGCTAATGTACTTTATACAGACGTTTGGGTTTCGATGGGCGAAGAAGCTAAGACCGCCGAGCGCATAAAAATGCTTAGACCATACCAGATTAATATGGATCTTATGCGTGCGACGGGTAATATAGACGGTAAGCTTATGTTCCTTCACTGTTTACCCGCGTTTCATGACTTCAATACTGATGTTACTAAGGATACGGGAGCCCTTGAGGTTACTGACGAGGTATTTGAGTCTAAGTATTCGAAGGTCTTTGACGAATCCGAGAATCGTATGCACACAATTAAGGCGCTTTTTGTTTCTGCGCTTTGCGATCGCGCTACAATCTAAGGGATTTTACGATGCAGAAATTTCCTGACTGGAATGAGTTCACGCCTCAGTTTGTTGACGCGCGGATGCCTGAGCTTTTAGCTGAGGCCGATAAAGCGGTTTTGGAGATTGAAAATTCAACACCGGCTACTTACGATGAACTCGTCTATAAGCTCGATGACGCTACGAGAGAAGTAGGGCGCGTATGGGGAATGCTCTCTCACATGACATCGGTTATGAATTCCGATGAGTGGCGTAAGCTCGAAGAGAAATACCAGTCAGGAATGATAGCTTTTTCGCTTCGTACAGCTCAGTCAGAGAAAATTTATTCATTCGCTAAAAAGATTCTGGATACTTCATCGTTCGAGGGCGATTTAGGCGCAACTAAAAAACGCATCTTAGAGGAGATGGTAAAGTCGGCGGAACACGCCGGTATTGCGCTAAAGGGCGAAAAGCGTGAGCGTTATAACGCGATTCGCGCTGAGCTCGCTAAACTCGCAATGGATTTTTCGAATGCTGTTCTAGACGCGACAAACGCGTTTAAGTACGAGAAAAACGGTGTAACATACACTATTGATGATGCGAATTACCCTCAGACGATGAAGGAGTGTGCGGATCGCGAGGTTCGCGAGATTCTTTATCGCGCCCGCGCATCTCGCGCAGCTGACAATACGCCGCGTATAACTAAGATACTCGCTCTAAAGTGCGAGCTTGCTGAGCTCCTCGGTTTTAAGAATTATGCGGAGCTTTCGATAGATTCTAAATCCGCGCCCTCAGTTAAGGCGGTTTACGACATGTTCGATGAACTTGATTCAGCTACCGTGAAAATCGCTGATGAGGAGAAAAAGGAACTTGAGTCTCTCGCAGGAGAATTTCTCGGCGAAGGCGTTAAAGCCGAGCCGTGGGATTTAGCGTATTTAGCTGAGCGCTTAAGGGAGAAGAAGTATTCTTACAGTGAAGAGGAACTTAAGAAGTATTTTGAAGTAGAGGATGTTTTTGCAGGTCTCTTCAAAATGACTAAATTCCTTTTTGGGGTTGATGTTGTAGAATTAAAGGGCGAAGATAAGCCGAGCGTTTGGCATAATGATGTACGATTTTTCGCTCTTAGAGAAAATGGCGAAGATATCGCGTGGTTTTATGTTGATCCCTTCGTTCGCAATGGTCTTAAGCGCGGCGGAGCGTGGATGAATGAGTTCGGTAACCGCAATGATAGGCTCAGTCTTAAACCTCTCGCGCTTATGGCGCTAAATTTCCCAGAGCGCGATAAGGATGGTAAGTGCTATTTACCTTTCCGCGAAGTTGAGACGATTTTTCATGAGTTTGGTCACGCGCTTCAGTGCATGCTGACGCGAATCGGTGAAGAAGATGCTGCGGGTATTAATCTCGTCGAGTGGGATGCTGTCGAAGTCGCGAGCCAGTTTATGGAAAACTGGTGCCTCGATAATCGTACGGGACTTACGGTTCCAGAAGATCTTAAAAAGCGCGTTCTCGCTGCTAAGAATTTTAGAGCAGCTTCCCTTTGTCGTCGTCAGCTCGCTTTAGGTAAGACAGATATGGAGCTTTATACAGCTAATGGCGAAGTTGATCATGACGCGGTAAAGCGCGGCGTATTTAGTCACTTTGGTATGCCGTTAACTGAGGATGACCGCTTTTTATGCTCGTTCCTTCATATTTTCGGCGGTGGTTACGCTGCTGGTTATTATAGCTATAAGTGGTCTGAGATTATGAGCGCCGATGCGTACGGCGCGTTTGAAGAGGCGGGTTTAGATGATGACGAGGCCGTTAAATCAGTCGGGCAAAAGCTCCGCGAGACGATTTATGGCTTAGGAGGATCTATGAGCGCTTATGAAGTATTTATTCAGTTCCGCGGGCGCAAAAGCGATGTAAAAGCGCTTTTAAGACAGCAGGGATTAATAAAGGTCTAAAATTTAAGTAATTTTTGATATAATATAACTATTATGAATACTACATTTGGAACTCTCATTTGTGCTCTCGGCGGTTTGGCGGGGGCGGTTTTCGCGCTTCCTTTTAGAGGCGTTAAAGGTTGGAAGTACGAATCAGGATGGTTCGTTTATGCGATTGCGGGGTTGATCGTTTTTCCGCTCGCTCTCGCGCTTACTACGAACAACGATCTTTTTGGCGTTATTTCAAAGGCTGAGCCTAAAACCTTAGCGGCGTGTTTCGGCTTCGGTGCGCTCTGGGGTGTCGGTGGCTTAACATGGGGTCTTATGATCCGCTATCTCGGTATTGGGCTCGGTCTCGCCATCGGGTGCGGACTTTGCTCAGCGACGGGTACGTTAATTCCGCCGATTGTTACCGGTAAGGCCGCCGATCTCGTTAAGGATACGCCTGCGATAGTAACTCTCGTTTCCGTTATCGTCTCTCTTTTAGGCATTGTACTTGTTGGCTTAGCTGGTAAGCTTAAAGAAGGCGAACTCGATGAGGAGGCTAAAAAGAAAGCAGTCGCCGAATTTAACTTTAGGAAGGGTATGATAGTCGCGCTCTTTAGCGGTATCGCTTCGGCGGGCATGAACTTCGGTCTTCAGTCGGGCGGCGCTATGGAAATGGCGGCTAAGGAGATGGGGACTGATGCTAAGTGGGTCGGTATGAGCGTTCTCGTAGTCGTTCTCTGGGGAGGCTTCGCAGTAAACGCCGCGTGGTGTCTCTGGCAGAATTTCAAGAACCGCTCTTTCGGCGATTATCTTTCGTTTAAGCCTGTTAACTGGATTTTCGCCGCGCTTGCTGGCGTAATCTGGGCTATGCAGTTTGCCTGTCAGAAGGTAGGCGAGCCTGCGATGGGCGATATGGCGTATATTTCGTTCGCGGTAGTTATGGGTAGCTGCGTTCTTTTCTCTTCGCTTTTGGGCGTTATCCTCGGCGAATGGAAGGGTACGGGCGCTAAAACGAAGATGGCGCTTGGCTTGGGCCTAGCGACGCTCGCCTCTTCAATCGCGATTGCTGTTGTCGCTAAAAGTCTTTAACAAATTTTAAGAAAGGAACCTCAAGATGAGTTACGCACAAGCTAAAAAGAAATATGCTAAGATTGGTGTTGATACCGAGAAGGTAATCGCTCAGCTTTCTAAAATTCCGATTTCGATGCATT
>JAGBTH010000149.1 GCA_017631385.1 Kiritimatiellia bacterium | reverse complement strand
TTACGGACAAGGTAAGGATCAACAGCTTTTGCATACGATAGGCTTAGGCGAGCGAAATTGTTTTAAGGATCGAAAGGAAAATTTAAAGCTTAAGATTTATGCGCTTAAAGAGTTTCTTAAAAGGGCGCGTCGTGATTATCCCAACGCTAAAACGCTGCTCGCCGGATGGGACTTTTATTTTACCTGGTATCCAGAAGAAGTGCAAGAACTCATTAAAGAGCTTGATCCTAAGCGAGATATTATTTGGGATTATGAGGCAGATGCGACGCGGGATTACAGACCTGAAATGAAAAAGCTTGGTGGGAATAATTTTACTAAGTGGGGCGTTGTAGGTAAATTCCCTTATACATATTCAATTTTTCTGGCGTATGAAAATGCGCTCGATATTCGCGCTAACTATCCGCTTATAGAAGAGCGGCAGAAAATCGTTCAAGACGATCCCATATGTGCGGGCTATATTCTTTGGCCCGAGTCGAGTCATACCGATACTTTGGCTTTGAGGTTTTTTACTCAGAACGCATGGTCGGCCAAACCGGTTTCTTACGAGAAGATTCTTGATGAGTTTTGCGAAAGCCGATATGGTGATGAGGCGCCTAAAATGAAGGCGATTTGGGAGAAGGTCGTTCCGTTATCTTATATGAGCGATTGGGGTAATAATTACAGTTATCTTTTTACCCGTAATTCGTTCGGCGAGAGGCAATATGCTCCGATAGCGAAGGAAGATGTTAAAAAGTGGCGCGAGAGATTATCGGAGGCGAAGAGCGTGTATGCAGCTTTAGCAGAATTGGATTTGCGAAGCGAGGCTATAAGGCGTGATACGATAGATTTGGCGAGAACCGTTTTAGATCGTCAGATGATAATAGAGGCGAATGATATACTTGAAAATATCTCGAAATGGTGTACCGGCGCTCAGAATGGCGACAAAATAATTAATGCGGCCGAGCGGTTGGCGAATCTGGCCGATAGAATGGCCGATTTGCTCGAATTACATACCGATTATTCTCTCTGGGAATCATACGAGCGATTAACTAAAGTAGAAAGTGTTCCTAATCCGAATTTTCCTCAGGTTCTATTAGATAATGCTGCGAATTCTTATTGCCAAAGTCACCAATATGAGTTAGCCCGTTATTGGTACGCGCCCAGAGCTCATAAGTGGGCAGAGAAGATATCGTCGATTATTCGTTCAGGCGATCGCAAGGCGAAACTCATACTTAACGATTCAAAAAAGGTTCATTCCGAACTTTTAAAGCGTCCGTTAAAATCGATGCGCCCGACGGCCAGGCGTACTGATGAATCATTCATCGGGCTTATGAAAACGCTTGATGGATTAGCGAAGGGGGACTCCTGAAACGATTATGAAAAGGAAAAATATTGCTATAGGGTTGATGATTCTTAATTTCGCCGCTTTCGCGGGCGAGCGCGGTTATAAATAGCCTGGGGGACTGTCCCCATTGGCGATAAGTGATAGAAAATTGTGGTTAGCGTGATGTTTCAGGGGGTTTTGTAAAGTGAGTGAGAATTTGCTGCGGAAAATCTGAGTGAGCGCCGCGCTTTTATTTTATGCGTTAAAGTGGTATAATTGACAGTGATGATGATGGATGATTATAAAAACTCTGATAACTTCCAAAGAACGGAGGAGTATAAAATGATTACACCCCACCACTTTCACCCCACTAATGGGGATTCTCGGATTCTATCGAGGAGTGATTTTATGCGGACATTACAAATATTTATATATGTCATTGGATTGATTGTTATAATGGGATGTAACACATCCGCAGGAGTTACAAAGAAAACAGATAGTTTTAACGAGAAATATCCAAAGA
>JAGBTH010000148.1 GCA_017631385.1 Kiritimatiellia bacterium | reverse complement strand
TTTTAAGGCCTTCAAATCATGCATATATTCTAATTATAATATGTATGATTTGAGGGCTTTTTTATTTTATTTTTGCCGAAATTAAGTTTCATAATTGATTTTTGAGGTGTTTTTTTTATCGATTAACTTTATTTTTAGAGGGCGAGGAGGCGATTGGTAGGGTGAATATTGACGGTAGGCGCGGATTGTGATAAATTATTCGATAGGGATGTAGATACGGCGGTGAAGACCCCTCCTAAACCAGCCGTATCTATAGCTGCGCCGAGGGGATTCAGTTTGACGAGCATTTTCCCTTTCCCAATGATACTGAGGGGGCCTTGCGTACAAGATTTAACGAATGTGATGATGAGTAAATGGGGTAGTTTGATTTTTTGGGCGTTGGTATTGAATTCGTTTTTGGGGAGGAAAAGCTATCTCGTTGTCGGGTGATGGTGGCGGATGGGGGCGCTGTAAAACTCGGGTTGGGCTATTGAGTGAATGAGGTGTAAATGATATAATTTTAAAAGCTTTGAAGGGAGTTTTTTATGAGTAAGAAATCAAATGCTGTTGTTGATTTCGCGATTAGCGTTATTATACTTTCAGCTATTTATGCATTTATTAAATTAGTGTGTATAGTAGTGTATTATATATTTCGTACCCAAATAGATAAGATTAAAGCGAAATGGGGTAAGAAAGAGATTAAGAAGAATAAGTGCAAACCGATTATGTTCTATAAAGGTAAGGCGATTCGTTAGTAGTAGCGAATTATCGCCGCAAAACTTAGTATAGTGGACTGTCGAATTTAATCGAATTTGTTAAAGTGTACAGCCAAAGCTTTGAAGGCGGTTATAAAATCTGTTGGCAGAAGGCGAGTGGGAGTTTGAGACTCGAGCTTTTCTTCATAAGAATCTTCAAGTTCTGAAAAGAAGTCAAAACCAGTTCGTTCTTCTAATTCATCTATACTGATCAGATAGTGCCTAGGCCAAGTATTCCAAGGTACATTTTGATTACAAAGAAAAGCCAGAACACGTATTTCGTTCTCTGATTTTGTAGCTATGACCTGGTAAAATGAAGTTGGTACATCGATGTTAGTCCCTGATAGAGTTTCGTTGCCGTTAGATAAAGCCCCAACTATCACCCATACTTCATCCCATTTAGATGTAAATGAATCGGCTATGCGATGTTCGATTTCGCGCCAAACGCCTCTATTTAATTCTGGCGTTTGAGGGACAATATTCGACATCAAAAATGTTTTGTGTTGGGCTTCTTCGCCGTAACGCGACATAATCGCGTAATTGGGCGTCATGTGCCCACGGTCGTACCCCGTTTTAGCGTATGACGCGGAGCTCGGGCAGGATTTGAACTGTTTATCTTTTTTAAACGCAGGGCGCTTAGGGATATTGTATTTTATTTCTTTATTGACTTTATATGCGCTCCATACACAATGGCGTAATTTATCAGAATATCCAACAATAAAAGCGCCTTTATCGTCAATTTTAATGTTGTCTGGGGCTTTTGAGGATTTTCTTTTTGGGGGACCTGCGAAGAATATTTTATCGCCTATTTTAGAAGTGTCGTCAACCTTTAACGCGGCGTCACGACCGGTAAGGCCTAGCGAATCCGTAATATCAGCGAAAGGTTCTCCAGTGTATATGAGCGCATTAACCAAGAGGCTCGGTAGGCAATTATATTGAGCGTTTATCCAATCTAAATTATGCCGAACAAACCAATTAGCAATTATAGAAAATACTATAAGGACGATAGCTCCATATAACGAGAGGCTTCGCGAGATTTTCCTCTTAATTTTTCGCCGACCCATAAAATATTTAGTAATTATAGGAGGTCTGATAATTCAATGCGAATTGTTTTGCTTTTCATAGCTTGTTCATTCGCTAAAGAACTATCGTCAGGACCAAAACGCAAAACACCGTCATTAGTTTCGGTATCAGGAATGGTTATCTTAGCTCCACAGGCAGGGCATTCGGTTTCTTCGCCAATCATGTCTAATGAAGCTTCAATTTCGGTAGAACATGATTTGCAAGCAAAACTGGTAAATCCATCTTCGTTTTTCATTTATGACCTCTTTTCTTTAATTATTTTAATTCATATTGTCGATATAAAGCGGTTTAAGCTTCATAGGCGTTCTTTTAACGGTTGAAGTATCGTCGCTTTTGTTTTCTGCCGATGGGGAGAGTACTTCGGAAGGTGTGTTATTATTAGCTGGTTGCGTATCATTTGACAAAGTCGCATCGCAAAGAGCTGATACGCCCTTGATTATTAACCAGACTATAAGTATTGCGATTGTAGCAAGTAACGCAAGTCGCCAAAAGACCGGAGGAATTTTAGGCCAATTCATTTTATTGAATTCAATAGGTCTTGGTGTAGAATATCTAGAAGGGCCCTGGCTTTTAAAGCCGGAATGAGGGATCTCAACTTCTTCTACTGCACTATTCGTATCGGGTGTAGGTGAGACTGGTTTATTTTGAGGCGGCTGCTTTATCTCTTCGGCTTCAAGGGTGAAATCAAAGAGACTCTCGGGGAGAGATTTAAAAGTTTCTTGAGTTTCAGCTGGTTTATTAAGATCGTTTGAGTTTGTAACGTCAGTTTTTTCAGCGAGTGTAAACGCTTCTAGATCATTGTTTTGGACTGAGGGGATTTCGCTTTCTAGAATAGGATTAGCAGGTTGTTGGGCAGGTTCTGTTTCTTTAATTTCTGGGGTTAGAATGGGCTCGTTTAGAATCGGCTTATTTTCTGGAATAGTCTCAG
The DNA here is from genome assembly GCA_017631385.1 of Kiritimatiellia bacterium. Taxonomy (GTDB): domain Bacteria; phylum Verrucomicrobiota; class Kiritimatiellia; order RFP12; family UBA1067; genus UBA1067. The sequence continues at coordinate 13,273 of JAGBTH010000148.1, read as the reverse complement.
ATGCGGTTTGTCGCATTCTGATGGTTGCAGGTCTGTTACCAGAATAGATTTCCATAAATTCATCGACAAAAGGCTTATAGTCCTGAATTCCAACAGCTTCGCAATAGAGTTTAACGAAACCTCGACCGTAGATGGGAGCGGCAATTTTTGAAAAATCCTCTTTTTCAAGCGCCTCGACCTGTTGAATTAGCATGTGCGTTCGCTGGGCTACTTCACTAGTTGAAAGTCCCTTATCTTCGCGAGCTTTGCGTAGAGTATATCCTAAGTCCATTATATATTATCCTCCGTAAATTCTGTTTCTGCTACTGCTTCGTTAGACCCTAAGTCGTTTTCAGACGTATTATCGTTAGTTTCGTCGCCCTCGTTTAGAAGTTTGATAAGTTGATCCTCATCCATTACAATTTGTCTCGGACCCATGCCTTGAGGCGGGCTTACAACGCCGCGTTCTGTAAGTAAATCGAGGATTTTGGCGGCGTGATTATACCCCCAGCCCATTTGGCGCTGGAAGTGAGATACCGACGCACGCTTAGTATTGATAACGCATTCAATCGCTTTCTTAAAGTCATCAGCTTTAGCAGCGGCTTTTACCATTTCACGCTGAGCGGCCTTGTTTTCGGCCTTTGTCTCAGAATCATCGTCAATACCTGCAAATGGATCTAAAATAGCGGCTTCTTTAACGCGATTGAGTTTACTGGTGAAGATTTCGTCGAACTGAGGCTTTGAATGTTGTTCAATAAATTCGGTGATGTTCATTATTTCGTCGTCAGAGATCCAAGCTCCCTGAGCGCGAATAAGAAGACCGTCTTTACCTCTAAATAGCATATCGCCGCGACCAATCAGGTTTTCGGCTCCCGATTCGTCAAGGATTGTGCGAGAGTCAATAGCCTGAGAAGTTTTAAACGCTACACGACCGGGAATGTTAGCCTTAATCGTGCCAGTAATAATCTTCGCGTCTGGACGTTGCGTCGCTAGAATAATGTGTATACCAGCTGCGCGAGCTTTTTGGGTAATACGTTGAATGTTCGGATTAACTTCCTTACCGCATTGACCAATAAGGTCGGCGGCTTCGTCGATAATAATAACGATATAAGGAACTGTTTTAGGCATGTCCGAATTAAGCTCGGAATCATTCCCGAACATGTCAGTTTGGGTAATGGTTTTTCTATGATTGAAGTCGTATATATTTCTGACTCTAGCGCGCGCGAACATTTTTAAGCGCTTTTCCATTTCGGCTACAGCCCAATTAAGTGAAACTACAACTTTTTGGTTATCGGTGATTACAGGAACTAGCAGATGGGGGATTGATGAATAAGGCGTAAACTCAACAGACTTCGGATCGACCATGATGAGCTTTAGTTGTTCTGGCGTGCGAGTCATCAGCAGCCCGCAAATCAATGAGTTCAGACATACGGATTTACCTTGACCAGTAGCACCCGCTACTAGCATGTGAGGCATTGATGCCAAGTCCGCGACAAGTTCCTTACCGTCAGCTCTTTTACCAAAGAGAAGCGGCAACTCGGCATTCGAAGTTTTCCATTCATCCGACTCGAAAATTTCACGGAATGATATTCCCGCCGGCTTTCTATTAGGTACTTCAATGCCGATTTTATCTTCACCGGGAATAGGAGCTTCAATTCGAAGTGACTTAGCCTTAAGAGCCATCATTAAAGTAGCGTGAAGGGCGGTAAACTTTTCAGGTCTGGTGCCAGGTTCAGGAGAAATCGCATATTTAGTAACGACAGGACCTTGGACTGTATACGCGAGCGTAGTATTAAGACCAAAAAGCTTTAGTGTATCAATAAGTTTTTGGCTCATGCCCGCTACATCGCTATGGTCGGCTTCGGATTTCTTTAATGGCGCGAGAAGATTAACCGAGGGAAGTATGTATGGGGTAAATTCAGTATTATCATCAGATGTCTGATTCGTATTTTGCGATTGTTTATTTAATTTATCGTTAGCCTTAGAAACTGGCTTTTGCGCTAGAGGCTGAACAAGATTAGTGGAGTAGTTATCTTGTTCTTGATTTTGAGAACCATATTCTCTTTCGAGGATTTCGCGCTCCTGCTGCCTTTTAGCTTCTTCCTTTAATCTTTTCTGTTCTTCTTTTTTACGCTTTAGTTCTTCTTTTTGTTGCTGAATGCGTAGCTTTTCTTCTTCTTTTTGCCGCGCGGCTTCTTCGCGGGCCAATTGAATCATTTCATATCTTTTACGGGATTCTTCATATTCGGGAGTGCCCGGTTTAGCTTCGCCGGGGTCGAACTCATCGGAACTACCAATAGCCCATTTATACAGAAATTTTAGGAATGCTTTTATATTAGCGATACCTATCGCGCCTAAAAGAGATACTACTAAAAGTATTTGCAGTAGAATGCTGGTGCCGATATTACCGAATAGCGGCATCAGTACCTTGGTCGTTATAAAAAAACCAACCGCTCCGCCGGCGTTTTCTATATTTATGAAAGATTGAATTTCTTGTATTTTAGGGGCGTTAACAGCCAGTAGCTCGATAAGACAAGCCGCTGACAGAACCAGCGAGATGCGCCAAATGATTATCATTTTAGGGCGTAAAGAAGCGCCATAAACCGATCTGCAGCCGATTATTATACAATAAATGGGAATTATCCAAATAGCCAATCCTAGAAGACTATATCCATAAAAAGAGAAGTAGTCGCCTATTGGACCGATCCAATTTGTCGATGCGGTAGTCGGTATTTGGATTTGGGGCATCGAGGATGAGTCATACGTAAGAAGCGCCGCCAAAGGGAAAAGTGAAATCGGGAAAAACAGTAAGCCTATAAAAGTCCTTTTACCGTTGATTAGCGCTTGAGCTGTTTCAGGGAGATTTTTCATTTCTTTTTAATCTCCTTATTAGGGGGATTGGTAGATGGCGAGCTGACCTTAGGAACAGAGTTAGTTACGCTCGCCGGCTTATTTTGGATAAGGGATAGCGGAGTTGGCGCGTTATGAAAATATTTATACATTGGCTCTTCGGGTCTATTATCATTCCTTTTATTTATCGTATCTACGTCAGATTTTTTTACGGAGCTATCATAAAGCGCTGTATAAGTCGCAAAAGCTAAAACCAATGATAAAATCTTAATCCAAAGATTTTTAGTGGCAATCCTCTTGAGGAATTCCAAAAATGATTTCAAAGCAGGATTGCCTTGTTTCACAGTTTAAATCCTTTCAATACCTTGGCTAAGAGCTTTTTTAGCGAGTTTATTTGCTTCGAGAAGAAAAGCGATCCAGATGAGTTTTCTGGTAACGCCTTTTTAATCCAATGCATAATTTCTTTTGAATTCGAATTATTTTCGCTCGTAATAATTTTACCATTATGGGCGATGGAGATATTACCGGTCTCTTCAGATACTACTACTACTATAGCATCTGTTTCTTCGGATAATCCAACGGCAGCTCGATGCCTCATGCCTTTTCGCGTCAGGGCGGGGTTGTGAGAGACAGGGAAGAGACAATGAGCGCTAGAAAGTCTACCGTTACGAATGATAGATCCGCCATCGTGAAGAGGTAAGGGCGGGGTAAAAAGCGTTATGATTAAATCTGATGAGATAATAGCGTCTAATTTCGTACCAGATTCTTCATAACCGCGCAGCGATATACCTTGTTCAAAGGCAAAAAGAGCTCCCATCTTTTGGGTAGAAAGCTCTTGGATTATCTTATAAAATAAATTAGCGTCTAGATTATCTCCGTTTTGTGGATTGGATGTAATATTACCGAGAGCCCCAATAGTCGCGAGAAATCGACGGATTTCAGGTTGGAATATTACAACGGTTGAGATAGAAAAATAAATCAGTAAAAGCTTGATTAGACGCGAAAGAACATAGAAATTAAAGAGGTAGGTAAATAAGGCTAAGATTAAGACTAAAATACCTACCCCCATTAACGCCTGACCAAAACGCGAACCCTTAGCGCGTTTGAGGATTGCGTAAATAACGAGATATAAAATCCCAATTTCTATTAGAGCTTTTAGCGTAAAAATTTCCATTAAGGAGATTCCGTTTCTGTCGTTTCTGATTCTTTAGCAATCTCTTCATTTTCAGAAGAATATTCTTCTTCAGAATTGATAGTCTTTTTCAAACCAAGAAGAGTCTCAACGTCGCGACCGTCCATTGTTTCTGTTTCGAGAAGGGCGGTAGCGAGCTTTTCGAGCTTATCATGGTTTTCAGAAAGGAGTTTCTCTGCTCTCGTATACGCGTCGTTTATGAGCTTAGCGACCTCAGCATCGATTTCGCGCGAAGTCTCTTCGCTAAATGCAGGCGGCAACTCAGCAGTAGTAAAGGAATTCTGTTCACGAAACGCCTGGAAGCCGAATTTATCGCTCATACCATAGCTGCAAACCATCTTTCGCGCTATATCTGTAGCCATAGCGATATCTTGGGCGGCTCCAGTTGAGATTTCGCCTGTAAATATTTTCTCGGCTATGCGCCCGCCGCACATTACAGAAAGCTCATCTATAAAGTGCGATTTAGTACGATTTAGAATATCCTTCTCAGGTAACGACATTGTAGCTCCTAAGGCTCTGCCGCGAGGGATGATCGTAACTTTATGAAGGGGGTCTGTGTGCTCAAGAAAAAGTTGCAATACCGCGTGACCAGATTCGTGCCAAGCCGTAATTTCGCGATCTCGCTTAGTGTAACCCGCTGATTTACGCTCGCGCCCCCAAAGTATTTTATCGCGCGCCTCGTCAAGCGTAGCCATATCAACGCCTTCGAGTTTTTTACGTACCGCGAGAAGCGCAGCTTCGTTTAGAAGGTTGGCTAAATCAGCTCCGGAGAAGCCGGGAGTTCCGCGGGCAACGCGTTTTAAGTCGGCATCGGGAGTGAATTTAATCTTTTTACCGTGAAGAGCCAGAATCTCTTCGCGGCCCTTAAGCGTTGGCAAATCGATTAATACCTGGCGATCAAAGCGCCCTGGGCGCAAAAGCGCCGAGTCGAGCGTATCGGGACGATTCGTCGCGGCGATAACTATTACGCCTTCATTCGGATCAAAGCCATCCATTTCGACGAGCATTGTATTAAGCGTTTGTTCGTAAGAGTGGCTGCCTGTAAGCGCACCAGCTCCGCCGCGCTTCATACCGATAGAATCGATTTCGTCGATAAATATGATGCAAGGTGAGCGCCTTTTCGCTTCGGCGAACATATCGCGCATGCGAGATGCGCCAACGCCAACGAACATCTCCTCGAAATCGCTACCGGATATAGCGAAAAACGGAACTTCGGCTTCGCCGGCGATCGCACGCGCGAGAAGGGTTTTGCCAGTTCCGGGAGGTCCTACTAAAAGAACGCCTTTAGGGATTCGACCACCGAGCTTTTTAAAAGCCGAGGGTTCTTTAAGAAATTCGACGATTTCTTGAACTTCTTCTTTAGCCTCGTCAATTCCTGCAACATTGTTAAATGTTACTTTACGATTGTCCTCTTTACCGTTAAGCATTTTAGCCTTCGACTTACCCATGCCGAAAGGTCCGCCAGAGCCACCCATTTTACGCCCCATAAACCAATAGAAAAGGAAGAGCATTCCTATGAAGAAGAGCGTATTTAATAAAAACGGTGAAATAGCGTTAGACTCATTCTTTACAGAAATTTTTATTCCTGCACGAGAAAGAGAATTCATTAAATCCTCATTCTCACCAAATACAAGGTTTACCCGAAACTTTTTTGAAGAAGGGGTTTGAGCTCCGTTATCGTTGGCTGAATCGCTCTTATTACTCTTATCAGCTTTAGCTAAGGCTTCGCTCTTATTATCTGTTAGAATCTCGCCCGTAAGATATGTGGTCGCATCGTCGCGATTTACAATTCGCTCTAAAGAGTTCTTAACTCGACCTTCTTCAATGGCGCTGACGAGCTCCGCTTGAGTTATTTCGAGGAACTTTTCTTCTTTATTGTTTATCTTATAGTACGAGTAGACAACTACGCCTATAAGCGCAATTAAAATCCATGAACGCGCGGCGTTTTTAGCAGTTGTTTTATTAGGGTTTTTAGTATCTTTTTCCATATTGGAAATTATACCAAAAACCCACGCTCTTTTGTGTTATTTTTTCGGCCAGAATTTATCTGAGAGTTTCGTGGGAATGCCGACCTCGCCCTTGTCGAAATTATCGGCGAGAATCTTCCAGCCTAAGTCTAAAGCCTCTTCAAGCGGAATGTTAACCGACAGATCCATCATTCCTTTTTCGAAGTCAAAGCCGTATTTCAAAAGCTTTTTATCCCACGATGACATTCTAAAGCCCATTGATTGCTTTTCGAGTGTTTCTTTATATTGGGCATAGAGCTTAATCATCGCGTCCATAATCGTGCGGTGATCTTCGCGCGTTTCTTTATTAACCTGCTGTTTAAGGCGCGAAAGTGAACCAAATGGTTCAATACGACCATTCCTTAAATAGAACTGACCTTCGGTAATATAGCCCGTATTATCGGGAACCGGGTGAGTAACATCATCGCCAGGCATCGTTGTTACGGCGAGAACCGTAATGGAGCCCGCTCCATCAAAGTCTACGGCCTTCTCATAACGAGAGGCGAGCTGAGAATAAAGATCGCCCGGATAGCCGCGGTTTGAAGGAATCTGCTCCATTGTAATTGCGATTTCTTTCATCGCGTCGGCGAATGATGTCATATCGGTTAATAGAACGAGAACGTCTTTACCCTTAAGAGCGAACTTTTCGGCAACGGCAAGCGATACGTCAGGTACGAGCATACATTCTACCGTAGGATCTGCCGCGGTATGAACGAACATAACCGTCTTAGCGAGCGCGCCAGACTTATCGAGAGTGTCGCGGAACTTTAGGTATTCGTCATATTTAAGCCCCATGCCGCCAATAACGATTACATCGGAGTCGGCCTGAAGAGCGATTCGCGCGAGCAGATCATTATAAGGTTCGCCAGCCTTCGCGAAAATAGGTAGCTTTTGGGACTTAACCAGCGAATTAAATAAGTCAATCATCGGGATGTTGGTTCTCACCATCTCGTGAGGCATTACGCGCTTGGCGGGATTAACTGATGGCTGACCGATAGGCGAAGGATCGTCGGTAATCTCGGGTCCCCCATCGCGAGGAACGCCGCTACCCGTGAAAGCGCGCCCGAGGAGCGCGTCAGAAAAGGGGACTTTCATCGTTTCGCCTAAAAAGCGCACTTTAGCGGCAGTATCAACACCTCTGGCGCCGGCGAAAATCTGTAATGTGACATTAGGCCCGTCTAGCTTAATAACCTGGGCGAGGGAAGTACCAGCACGCGATTCAATTTCAGCTATTTCGTTATATTTAACCCCTTCAGCGCGAAGAGTGGCGATAGAGCCAGAAAGAGCATCAATCTTGTGGTAAATTTTATTGTTGAACATAAGAAACCTTCCTCGTAGTTATTAAACTAATATTGTAATTATATCATAAAATCTCAATTTGTGGCGTTAAAGTATGATATAATATTTCACAGTTGTTATCCTTAAATATATGCGGAGGGAAGTTATGAAAAAATTAAATACTGTATTTTGTATTTTATTATTAGCGGGATTTTCGTTCGCGAATCCTGAGCCTGTTAATGTTCCTGAATTGATGCAAACATTCGCAGGTGAAAAGATAACTTCTAAAGCTGAGTGGGAGAGTATACGCGCTCCTGAATTATTAGAAAAGTTCACTACAGAAGTTTATGGTCGTAGGCCTAAAGTCCTTTTGGATGACAAAAGGATTAAGTTTGAACTTTTAGATACGTGTGATGCGATGAGGGGTACGGCTATTCGAAAGTTGGTTCGTTGTCATTACACGGGGCCTTTAGGTGAGTTTAGTTTCCCATTTACAGTTTTTATACCTAAAAAAGATCATCCAGTGCCAGCATTCGTTTTCATTTGCAATCGCCCAGCCGAAAACGTTGATCCAACTAGAGCTAAAAAAAGTCAATTTTGGCCAGCGGAGCAAATTGTATCGCGAGGATACGCGACGGCGACGTTTTTATTTTCAGATATAGCTGCCGATAATATCAAGGCGGGTTTTGATCAGGGGATATTTTCTGTTGTAGAGAAGTCGTCTGAGCGTATAAATGAATCATGGGCTTCGCTTTCTGCTTGGGCGTGGGCTGCATCACGTATTATGGATTGGATTGAAAAAGAGCCGTTGATCAATTCTAAACGTGTAGGCGTTGTCGGGCATTCTCGCGGCGGTAAGACAGCGCTTTGGACAGCAGTAACTGATAAGCGTTTTGCAATGACGTGCGTAAACAATTCAGGGTGCGGAGGAACGAAGCTTAATCACATAAATCTACCTAAGTCTGAGTCGATTGCTAGAATAACTAAGGTTTTCCCTTATTGGTTTAGCTCTAATTACAAAAAATATGCGAATAAAGAAATGTCGATGGACTTTGATACACATCAATTAGCTGCACTTGTAGCTCCGCGTCTTTTAGCGATAGCGAGCGCGAGTAAAGATGATTGGGCCGGTCAGTTAGGAGAGTGGTGGTGCGCTAAGTTAGCATCGCCCGCATGGGAGCTTTATGGTAAGAAGGGTCTAGTAGCTGATAAGATGCCTAACGTAGGCGAAGCTCAGCAAGAAGGCTCTATATCATATCATTATCGCGAAGGTAAGCACAATCTTAATCTTCACGATTGGAATAGGTACATGGATTTTGCCGACAAACACGGCTGGCGCACGAATCCTTAACAGATAGTGAAGATAGGTTTTTAGTTATTCTAAAAATATGTCTCACTAAATTGGGATCTAGGTTTTTCTCTAGAAAAGGCACTACCTCGTGACGAATTTTATTTCGCTCAATGGAAGTGTCGTCATTTGATGCGTCTTCGCGCCATTCTTCCTTAAACTTAATGAGATAATCTTTAAGTTCTTTGTCGCGGCATTCTAGAAGGGGCCTTACGAAGCGAATTGAGCCAACTTGGCTTTTTTCCTTTATTCCCGATAATCCTTCAGCTCCGGAAGCGCGCTTAATGCGCATTAAAAATGTCTCAGCTACATCATCCATGTGATGACCAGTCGCGATTGCATCAAGGCTTAAAAGTCGCATTTGCTTTTCGAAGAAAGCTAGCCTCACTCTTCGCGCTGCCATTTCGAGAGATTCGCCTTTTTCGCGCACAACTTTAGCGTGATGCCCTTTGAATGGAATTCCTAATCTTTTAGCGAGATTTTTTACAAATTGATACTCTTCTTTAGATTCTTTTCTAAGGCCGTGATCAACATGAAGAATAACAAATCTCTTCGCCGCGTTCTTCTTTTTACCACCCTTAGTTAGAAGGAATGCCAGGGCTACAGAATCAGAGCCGCCTGAAACAGCTAATCCAATACGACCAGAAGGGAGAATAGAGCGGTTAATTTTCACGATATTTTAAGAGCCCATAAATTCGGGCATAGTATCTACATTAGAATGATTTATATCCTTGCGCCTAAAAACTTTAGCAAAGGTAAGAAATATTATTTTTATATCTAATAAAAGCGATCTATTATCAACGTACCATACATCTAATTCAAACTTCTTTTCCCAAGAAATTGCATTACGCCCATTAATTTGGGCCCAGCCAGTTATTCCAGGTCTAACTTCATGTCTGCGGGCTTGAAAAGGCGAGTAGCGCGGCAAATATTTAGTCGGCAATGGCCTAGGCCCTACGAGCGACATTTTACCCGAAAGAACATGCCAAAGCTGAGGTAGTTCATCTAATGAGGTAGAGCGTAAAAATCTACCGACGCGTGTTGTCCGCTCAGCGTCAGAGCCTTCGCCATCTCGCATAGTGCGAAATTTCATAAACATAAACTCTTTAGCGTTTTTACCCGCGCGCTCATGCTTAAAGTGTACGGGACTACCTGATGAAAATTTAACGATTAAGGCGACTATCGCATAAACGATGAGCCAAATAGGCATCGTTATTATTACGATGAAAACATCTAGGAATCTTTTCACAATCCAAGAATGATTGATGATGATGATTCAGTCTGGCGAGGCTTGAATGATACGCCGCGCTCCACATCGCAACACATCGAGTAAATGTCGTTCCATGTTTGGACGCGCTCATCGCGATCCTTAACGAGCATTGCTTCGAGTAATTGGCAAAATCCCTCAGAAAGCATAGGCTGGAATATACGAGGATCCTTAGCTCGCATTTCTAGATCGCAATGAGCCTTCATCATATCTTCGGATTCTAAGTTAGGAAAGAGTAACTTACCTGTTGAAAGGTGATATAATGTAGCTCCGAGTGAATATATATCAGCGCGGCAATCTAGTTCTACATCTCCATAGACTTGTTCTGGAGAAATGTATGATGGAGTTCCCATTACATGATCAGGAACATTTTGAACGCCATCTTTAAGAAATTTATATGTGTAGCAAAGCCCAAGATCAGTAAGTTTAATAACTCCCTGGGAATTGATCATTATATTTTCGGGCTTTATATCACAGTGCACAATCCCATGATTATTCCACGCATAATCTAGCGCCAGGGCTACAGATTGGCATATTAAAAGGCAATCAATCTCGGGGAGATATTTCTTCCGGGTTAAATAATTGGCGAAATTGTATCCGTCAACATATTCCATCACATAGTACCAAAAGGAATCCGTTTTACCTAGCCTGTAACTTTTTACGATTCCTACATGGTCGATTTCGGACATTGTCTTTTGTTCGATTTTAAACTGCTCAATGTCGTCGTTGTTAGCTGTAAATTCCCGATTAAGAATCTTTACGGCAACAATTTCGTCTCGAACTAAGTCAATGGCCTTCCAGATACTAGAAGTTCCGCCCTCATCTATCTTACTGATAAGGCGTATGTCAGGTATTTGGGCGAGCATTGGATTATCAATCATTTCTAAATTCTATTTTGTACCGATTCCGTTGCACTTTTTACAAGGTAAGGCTCGTCTACCGTGACAATCAGGACATCTCTTAATACCTGCGCCTAAGCATTCGGTGCATTGTTGAACATTAATATTCGTTCTAGTTCTAGTTGTTTTACGCGAACCAGAATTCGATAAATTACGACAACACCCGCTATTTCTAGAGCCTCGATTGTTAGACGTTGTTTTTGTGTATGTGGATTGGGTTTTAGTTACGGACCATCCGTCTTTACAGTCTTTGTTTTTACATTCAATAAATCCATTACCGTCGCACTCTTTACAAGCTGTAATACCTAGCCAGTGACAGGATTTACAAGGCTCACCATAAGCTTCTTTTATGAGCTTGGTGGCTTTGCGATCCATTTTATCGTAAGATTCTTTAGGAATAAAGGCCTTACCAACCGGTATTTCACCTTTAGCTTGGTGCTCAGATTCAAATTTTAAGCGTTCGCGAGCTACTAAAAGCTTAAGTTCTGTCGGATTGTAAAACGCTTCTATAAACTTATAGCCAAAGCAAAAAGGGCATTTTTGCTTAATTACCTTAGGGCTATCTAGACGGTATTCATTAAATTGCCCAAAATTCTTTTCTTCAAGAACGATAATACCAGTAGCTTTACATAATGGGCATTTTTCGCGATGCAAAAGCTCTGGCTTTTCGGCGGTAGCTCCCTTAGAGCTAGAAGCATAAGAAGGATCAATAATATTATTTACAGCTGTATTTTTAGCCTCAAAAAAGGGTAAAAAAGATATAGCTAGAATTAAAGATGATATAGTCATTTTTCAATGCTCCATTCTTTAAGTTTTCTATGTAGAGTACGGCGTGAAATACCTAGTCTTTCAGCGGCCTTGGTTTTATTATATCCGCTTTTTTCGAGCGCGTTTAAAATAGCATTTTTTTCGGCGTCGGCTAGAGAGTTCGCATTCTTCTCGGTAGGCGCGGTATTAGAGGTGGCGGGGATAGGAGCTATAGTTGCAACAATAGGGGCTGTAGCTTCTACATTCGTTATCTCATCAGGAATATCCGCTATCGTTAAGCGATCTCCATCAGCTAAGACAACCATTCTCTCGATAACATTTCGTAATTGACGCACATTACCTGGCCAAGAGTAATTCTCAAGCGCCTTCATCGCATCAGAATTAATGCCAGAGATTTTTATATCGTTTTTCTTGGCGAATTCTTTAATAAAGCGACTAACGAGAAGGGCGATGTCTCCTGGGCGATCCTTAAGCGCCGGTAGCTTAATATCAATTACATTAAGTCGATAATATAAATCTTCGCGGAATTTACCCTCGCTGACATATTTGGCGAGATCGCGATTAGTCGCAGCTACGAGCCTAAAGTCGACTTTTATATCATCATTACCGCCAACTCGCTGTAAAGTACGCGATTCAAGAACTCGAAGAAGTTTAACTTGAGTCGCGAGATCAATCTCGGTAATCTCATCTAAAAAGAGCGTCCCGCCGGATGCAGCTTCGAATTTACCTATTTTAAGCTTTTCAGCCCCTGTAAATGCGCCTCTTTCGTGACCGAAAAGTTCAGACTCGATAAGTGTCGGCGAAAGCGCGGCGCATTCAACAGCGATAAACGGCCCGGAAGCGCGCGGCGAAAGATCATGAAGGGCTTTAGCGACTAATTCCTTACCAGTTCCAGACGGACCTTCGATAAGAACGCTCGCATTCGCCTTAGCGCTCTGGCGGATGAGTTTATAGATTCTTTCCATCGCTGGCGAATCACCCGTAAACGTATCTATACCCTTACGTACATCAATTTCGCGCTGAAGCTCCTCAACCTTTTTTGAAAGAGCATATTTCTCGAGAGCCTTAGCTACTCGCAATTCCATCTGAGCGATGTCGGTAATAGGTTTGGTAAGAAAATCATCCGCCCCATCTTTCATCGCGGCAACCGCTAATTCAATTTCGCCGAACGCAGTAACGAGAATGCATGATAAACTCGGATTATTTTCTTTAGCTGCTTTTATAAGCTCAATGCCGTTTTTACCCGGCATTTTATAATCGGTAATAAGAAGGGCGATTTCGGGATTTTCGGTTAGAGACTTAAGCGCAAGTTCAGCATCAGGCGCGAGCAAACACTCATAAGAGGCCGAGAGAATCTTGGCCATAACTTCGCGTGTTGGCTTTTCGTCATCAACTATAAGAATCTTTTGCTTAACCATGACCATCCTTGAAATGGATAAAATATTTACCTATTACCTAATATTATACCAAAAATTCTGCTTTTACGCTTAACTAGACTAGGGTAGTATTTTATAAAGAAGAGGATGTTTTAAATTGTTCAACTATTGAGCTTATTAGTCATATTTGATACAATTGTTTTTAGGTAGCAAGCAAGAAGGAGTCATATTTATGATTAAGACATTGATTTTAACGGGCTGGGGCTGGAAGGAGTATCCTGTAGCCGCGGCACTCGCTTTTAAAGCGCTT
>JAGBTH010000147.1 GCA_017631385.1 Kiritimatiellia bacterium | reverse complement strand
CTCGGTTTGGGCCGCAGCTGAGCGCATACTTTTTAGATGAGGCGTTTTACGCAGGACTTACCCCCTCGCCTAATCTAAAGATTGGCGAGTGGGGTTAAGGACAAGTAAAACGCCCATATCAAAAGAGGAGCACAGTTGCCCAAATCCGAGGACGCATTTATACAAGCACAGCACACAACAAGCAAAAGGAATGCGAAACCACTTTTCAACTTTTTTACATCACAAAAAACTCATTTCACTCAATAAAATTAGGGTTCAGAGCAAAATACTACCTCAAAACTGGGGAGATTCCAACACCGCCTTTTTTTAACACATCTAATGAGATAAAATATTTTAGTCTTAAACCCTATACCAGTGAGCTTTTTTATAGTATAATTACGCACCAAATGGAAAATCTTATAACAGTAGCGACTCAAGTCGCAATATTATTCGCTCTCATTGGAGTTGGGTTTATTTGTCGCAAGACTAAACTTCTTAATGACGCTTCCATCGCAGGGCTCGTAAATATTCTTTTAATCATCGTTACTCCATGCCTCGTTGTTGATGTATTCCAGCGCCCCTTTGAATCAGCGAAAATGCACGCGCTCTTAATAGCGTTTCTAATCTCCTTAGCCGCTCATGTAATAATGATCGCCTTAGCATCAGTTAGCTTTCGGCACGATAAAAATAAGACTCGAGCCATTTTTAAGTGTGCTACCGTATTTTCAAACGCTGGTTTTATGGGGATTCCCCTCGAAAAAGCTATCTTAGGTGATGAAGGCGTCTTCTTTGGGATTGTCTATGTAGTCGTATTTAATCTAGTAATTTGGAGTTGGGGCCTTAAGATTATGGGCGGAGGAGCAGGTTGGCGTAAAACGCTCATTAACCCCGGCACCATAGGACTAGCAGCTGGACTACCCCTTTTTTTACTCTCAATTAAGCTCCCTCAGGTCGCCCGAGAGCCTATTCACATGCTCTCACTCCTAAATACCCCTATCCCTATGATAGTCATTGGTTATTATCTCGCTGGCTCTAAATTCTCCCGCGTTATTCAAGAGCCTGGCGCATGGCTATCAGGCTTTTTACGCCTAATCGTATGCCCGATCATTCTTATAACAGTTTTTTACCCCCTTCGTCATAATCTTGATCGTACAATGATGCTCGCGCTAATAACCGCAGCCTCAGCCCCTGTTGCAGCCATGGTCTCAATGTTCGCGGCGAAATATGGTCACAACACTGAAGTATCAGCTGGGCTAGTTAGCACAACAACACTATTAAGCATTATTACAATGCCACCTATTATCGCGCTCGCTATGGCTATTTTATAATATCGCCTTAAGGGGACTTATTCATCCCCTTTATATTCATTGCTTTTTATATCTAAACCAATCTATTGAAAAGACTTGGGGTAAAGTAGTTTTATCAGGCTCGCCAACCCATGAATACATAATTTCACAATCAAATGTTACATGTAGCGGACGATGAAATCTATCATTCTCACGTCTAAATACTTCTTTACCATCAATATACCAAACTAATTCCTTCTCGGTCCAAAGAAAACCATAAACATGAAAATCAGCGGACGGATCAAAATCTAAAGATATCTTTTTAGACTTATTGGGTAATTTCTCCATGCCTGCATAAGCTATAGCTTCAAGATACGGCGTTTTAAGACAATGTACAGTACCATACCAATCCTTAAGTGAACCAAATATCTCAAAAATATCTATTTCTTCTGAAAAATCACCAATACGAAACTTCTTCTCGGGCATATCCGACAAAGGATCATATAACCAAAACGCATTGCACACCTTCGAATTCATCGTTTTAGCGCGGCATTCAAAGTAGCCATAATGAAACTTCTTTTGAGACCGAACTAAGCTCGTAGCATAAGTCGTAAATCCGCGGCGTAAATTCTCAACTGTTTTTTCATCTTCTCTCATTAAACGCGCCGTCAAATTTAAGCAACCGTTAGAAACTGCTACATTGTCGCGTGCAAATAAGAATCCCGTGCGTCGACCTTGGAATGACCACACCCAATCACTCCAAACCGACTCATCTAAACTAGTACCGTTAAAATCATCACGCCATTCTTTAGCGCCTGCAAGATTCGCTGCAAGCGCCATTAAAACTACAGTTACTAACTTAATAATCTTCACGAATTTAGCCTTTGTTATTTCAACTTTTATGCCTTGTATGTCATTACAAGCGGAGCGCTGCGACGATCCCAGCACGAAACAGCGCGAACCGAAACTGTAAAATCACCCTTCGGGATGCGCTCACAAGCTACCTTACAAACAGCCTTAGCCGTACCCTTTAGAGTCTTCTTAGAATGGCGATAGGCGTCATTAAAGACGGCGAGCGACAACTTCGAGTTATCCGCGGCAGTTATCTCTAACTCATATATAGCAGCACGAACATTCTTTAGAGCATTAGCCTGGGGGATGATTATCTCATAGACAGGCGCTTTACGCTTACCCTTACGAACACGCCCTTCAGAGAGTTTAATCTCCAATGCCGCGCTCTTGGAGAACTCTGGCGCCATCGCTTTAGCCTCGCGCGTCTTAAACGCGAATGGCTTATGCTCCGCGACTGGCAACGGCATAACAAGATCTGGCCCTAAAGAGCCGCCGCTAATCGCTTCGCGCTGAGAGAATATCATACGATCTGAATAAACGCGTACTAGCTGTTCTTGACGACATTCTAAACGATCCAATAAATCCATCGCTTTAACGCCATCTAACTCGCGAGCATTCTTTAGCTTTTTGTTGGCTGCATAATTCTCATAACCAGCATTAGGAAGTTTAGCTCCAGGTACCGAAAAACCGACATCGCGAAGAGTTCCGCAACCGACAGAAGTAAAGCCGCCCTGCCAGATATTACGCTCATCGGTAATCGAAGTATGAGAATGACCCGAGAATGTTACAGCATTCGAATAATTCATCAATGTCTTAGTCGAAGAGCCGTCATCCTGACCCCAAACTCTAGGTCCATATACTGTACCTCTAGGATGAGGGTGCTGAATATGGAAGAATGGCTTCTTAGGATCTATATTCCTACCGTTTTTAGCATACCAATCTGGAATCTCACTAGTAAACCTCTCGATCTTACCATTACAATCACCTATCATCCAATTAAAACCTACAAAGGAATAGCCTTTAATCGTCTTTTCAAAAACGCTCTTCCATTCTTCATGAAACGCCAAATCCCACCACTTAGCATAATCTGTCGAAAACGCTTTCTCGCTCGCGACATTTTTATCGGAATATACACGACGTGCCCGGCCGATATAATTATCGTGGTTACCAGTGACGAAGAATTTCTCGACTTTTCGCCCATCTGGCGCTCGGTCGTTCGGGAATACGCTCTCCCACGCTTTACCGACGGCGAGCAACTCTTCGCCAAGCCCAAAATGCGCCATATCGCCGGCGATTACGACTGCATCTGCGCCAGCATCGCGAAAGCGCGCTAAGGTAGACTTAAAAGTCTCTGTACAATAACGAAAATCAAGCTCACCGCCACCCTTCTTCATCGCAATATGAATATCCGAAACAACACCAAACGTCAATTCAGGGCGCCCTAAATCAAGCGCATTACCAGCCGCGGCGAAAATCCTATTCGACCCCAATGCGAAAGAGCTAGCGAGCCCACCGATAAAGAACCTTCTTGTAAGCATTATTTACCTCCTAATCGACGTATTTTAAAGAAATTTTGCAAAATGTATTTAGATTCATCCTCCAAAACACCAGAAACAACTTTAGGATGATGATTAATACCAGGATGACTAAAAATACCGAACTCAGTACCACCGCCGCGTTTAGGGTCTGATAACCCCCAAATTACCGCGTCATTACGCGCTAAAACAATCGCGCCTGCGCACATTGGGCAAGGCTCCTTAGTAACATAAAGCCTCGTACCCGTAAGCCGCCAATCCCCCTTAGCCGAAAATGCCGAGGTAAGCGCCAACATCTCGGCATGGGCGGTCGCATCACCGAGACCTTCAGTTTGATTATGAGCGCGCGCCAAAATACGCGCCTTTAACGGATCAAAATCAAAAACCGCCTCGTGCCCGTCATGCGCGGGCTCGAGGACGGCTGGAGCGACGATGACGCAACCGGTAGGAACCTCTTCTTCTTCGGCCGCCTTAGCCGCCTCACGAAGAGCCATGCGCATAAAATACGCATCAAACTCAGTTTCCGTCATCGCCGAAAAATCCAACTCAGAAGTTGTTCTCTTCGAGCTGGAAGTACGCCTTAAGATGGGCGCAAACAGGGCAAAGCTCAGGAGCTTCGTCGAGCTCTACAATCGCTCCGCAGTTACGGCACTGCCAGCGATTAGGACCGACGCGCTTATAGACTTCGCCTGTCTCGATATTCTTAGCGAGCTTAAGATAACGCTTCTCATGCTCAGCTTCGACTTCAGCGACCTTAGCGAACTGGCGAGCGAGCTCATCAAAGCCCTCCTCCTTAGCCTCTTCAGCACAGCGCTTATACATATCAGTCCACTCTTCGTGCTCACCAGCTGCCGCGGCAGCGAGGTTGGCGGGAGTATCACCAATACCGTTCAACGCCTTGAACCAAAGCTTAGCATGCTCCTTCTCGTTAAGAGCGGTTTCCTGGAAGATCGCCGCGATCTGCTCGTAGCCTTCCTTCTTAGCCTTTGACGCGAAGTAATCATACTTGTTGCGAGCCTGCGATTCGCCAGCGAACGCATACCAGAGATTCTTCTCTGTCTTAGATCCTTTAAGTTCCATTTTTACCTCCTCTATTTCTTACTTGAAATAACGGTTAAGAAGACCCTCAAAGCCAGCACCATGACGAGCCTCGTCCTTAGCCATTTCATGAACAGTATCATGAATAGCATCATAACCAAGCTGCTTAGCGCGCTTAGCAATTTCGAACTTAGCCGCACAAGCGCCCTGCTCAGCATCAGCGCGAAGCTCAAGATTCTTCTTAGTAGAGTTCGTTACAACCTCACCTAAGAGTTCAGCGAACTTAGCGGCGTGCTCAGCTTCCTCGAACGCATAGCGCTTAAACGCATCAGCGATTTCGGGATAACCCTCGCGCTCAGCCTGACGGCTCATAGCGAGATACATACCGACTTCACAGCACTCACCTGTAAAATGATCTCTAAGGCCCTGCATAACCTCAGCATCCTCAACCTGACCATCGCCAATGACGTGCTGACACGCCCAAGTCTTCTTACCTTCCTCGGCGATTTCCATCTTGAACTTAGCGCCAGGAACGCCACAAAGCGGGCACTTCTCGGGAGCTTCATCACCATTATGTACATACCCGCAAACCGGGCAAACCCATCTCTTCATTTTTATCTCCTTTCTGCCGAATAAAACCATTTTCGACACTGAGTAAAGTATAATATAACCTATCAAATGATACAAGAGGAAATTTAAAAAAATTTCTACTCGCTAAGCTTATAAAAAGTATGATAAAATATTTTATATGAAAGCATCTATTCTTACTATCGTTGTGCTCCTTGAAGCTGTCGCTACGGCCACTGAACTTTTTAATAGCAAAGACCTTACTGGTTGGACAAGTATTGCCGACCATAACGCTACGGGCAACTATTGCGCCAATGAACCAACTTGGCACGTTGCTAATGGCGCAATCCGCACAACAGGAACTCCATTTGGGTATTTACGAACAAAGCGAGCAGATTTCACGAACTTTAAGCTTGAACTTGAATATCGTTGGTGGCGCAAAACCGAAAACCCGAATTCAGGAATATTTTTACGTCTCGCTGATGAGAATGGCTCATTTATTCCTAAATGTTATGAAAACCAGCTGCAACCGGCGAGTGTTTGCTCATTGTTCGCTTTAGGAGGATCAATACTCGAAGGAGTCGTACCACGTAATCCATATACCCCTAATGACGCACTGTCGGGAATCGCTGCCGCGCCTGCTAAAGCGCCGTCAGCTGAAAAGCCCTTTGGTGAATGGAATAAACTTGAACTTACTGTCAAAGATGATGAAGTCACCAGTTATCTTAATGGCGTCTTAATGAATCAGGTAAAAGGCGTTAAAACTCCTAAAGGAGCGATTGCTCTACAATCCGAAGGCGGCGCTATTGAATTCCGTGATGTAAAAATCACTAACTTTTAACGAGCGCAGAGTTTTGTTGCATATTTAACATACAGATCGTATATCTTAGTCGCATCAAAATTCTCTTCTACTAGTTTTGAAGACGCTTGGCACATAGCAGTTATGCGCGGCATTATCGCTTTAATTGAGCTCACTAATGACGAGCTATTACCATAATCATACGATTCGCCAGCTCCATATTTAGATAAAAGCTCAGCGCTTTCGCCGCCTAAAGAACTGACAATAGCTAAAGAATTTTTCACGTAATCAGCGAATTTATAGGGAATACCTACGCAACTTTTAGGATCCATCGGTACTAAACCAACATCGCATTCACCCAATAATTGCGATAACGCCAGATTTGATAGATACCCATGAAATTTTACACCCCTAATACCCTTCTCGTTAACCATCGCTTTAAGAGAAGCCTCTTGATCTCCCTTACCCGCGATATCAAGAGTTACTAAATCTCCGAGCATCTCAACAGCCTCAATAGCTGTTTTTAAATCATAACTCCTACCCATATTACCAGCATAAACAATACGTAAGGGGACTGTCCCCTTAGAGGGATGGGAAGAGGGAAAAGAGAAGAGGGAAGAGGGAAGAGGTTTATGCTGATTAGTAAGAGGACTGTCCCCGCTTAAAATTATACCATGATAGAATCGACTGATATCTTTGGTATATCCATAGGAACGCGCTAATTCAGCATAATTATCGGCTACAGTCGTAATCGCTTCTGCCCTAAGGTAATTACGCTTGGCGAGTCGTCTTAGCGGCCAAAGAAGAAATCGCGGAACTATGCGCTCAAATGTCTCTGGCCAAGCATCCATAATATCAACAATTACCTTAGCGCCAACCTTGGAGGCAATGGAATGCGCCGCGTCAACTAGCTCTAAAGGCGGCGAGCTGGCAATTATGAGGTTAGGAGGCGAATAACGCCCTGAATTAATAGCGCTTTGAGCAGACTTTAAGAATGTTTTAGCTAATTTTCGATGTGAATAAAAACGCCTTAACGAAACATTCTTAAAATATGGTACAGTTTCTAGTATTTCAAGTTTAAAAGGAACTTCACACTCTGTATTTAATACTCGCTTTTTCTTATTTGCATGCGAAAATTCACTCGTCCAATAAACTACATTATGCCCCGCTCTACAAAACGCTTCGGCCATAAGCCAAAAACGCATTGGCCTATACCCTTCTAGAGGCAGATTGTCAAAGGGATTAATAATCCAGACATTCATGCCTAAAGCTCTTTTATCTAACTTTCAACTTAAATGACAAAAGAAGCGTATCTAACGAATCTAACGAATCAGATATCTTAGCTCCACCAGAAATCGTAATACGCAAAATGGCAGCTTCAAATAGAGAATAAACTAGTGAAGTTGCTGAATTAATATTAAGCGTAGGCTCGTACTCAGACCTATGTTTACCCTCTACAATTAAAGAATGAATTATGCGCCTCATCCCTACAGTATGCCGCATTATATTCTCAATCGGAACTTTACCCTTGCGCTGATACTCACTTAAAAAATCTATAATTACACAAAGAAAGTCATGATTATCATAAAGAAGCGCAAATACCGCCGTACAAAGTTGGCGCAATTTCGCATCAGCACTTTGGCACGAGCGCATAACTTCATGATATTTATCAGCGATTGACGATGTAGCTTCATTTATCGCTTCGTTAAATATCGTGCGCTTATCTTTAAAGTATGTATATAAGAGCGTACGCGCTACTCCACATTCGCTCGCGATCATACCAAAATTGACCGCGTTAAAGCCATGGCGGGCGAACAGCTTTAAGCTGGTCGCCCGAATTTCGCGTTTACGCTCTTTATGATTTATCGCTTTTGCCATGGCCGCCTTTCCTTTTGGCGGTATATTATATCATATTAGAACGAATATGACACGGAGGCCGAAACGATGTGCGAATAGGAGTTATCGCACTGCATCTTTCTCATTCCTAGCTGACCAAACGGACTACCCTCAACCATTCTCGATTCAGATTCCATGATGATGAAGTTGTAACCGAGATCAACGCGCCAGTTTTCAAGGAACTTGTAGCCTACACCGAATCCAACGATGTGACGGTCACCGGGAGGAAGCATGGTCGTACCATGAGCCTCACCCGAAGGATCCCAATCGTAGGAGTAACCGATACGGCCGCTAAAGTTCTTCGTGAAATCATATTCAAAGCCGAAGCCGATACGCCCAGCATCATGCCAGTTAAGGTTCTGTGTCTGCGGAGCAGGAATGTTGAAGTCGATATGATTGATAGTGCTCCATTCGGTCCAAGTGAGCGACGCACCGCCGCGGAAGTTCTTGGTGAAATCATAGTTGGCACCAAAAGTAACAGAGGCAGGAAGAACAACCTTTGCACTGGCTTCACCAGACGGAGGCCCATAAATCATTCCTGCACCACTTCTTTCAGAATCAAAATCGCCTTTAAGACGATGATTAATACGGGAACGATACACAAGGCCAAGGCTCAAATCATCATTAACCTTGTATTGAGTAGCAAGCATATATCCACAATTGAAATCATCTCCTTTAAGATGGGTACGAATGTGCCCTGGTACATAAGGATTTCCTAATAACGGATTTTTGTAATTCTCGAACGTAATATAACTCATACGAGCGCCGAAGGCAACTGACCAATCCTTAGTAATCTTAAAAGCGAGGTTAGGATTGAACGTGAACTGCTCAATCGTCGTTTCGGTCGTATCATGCTTAAGATCCCAGTTGTTATCATACTTGGTGCCAAGACCGTATTCACAGTAAGTACCAAAGCCGAAGAAGACTCTGTCACCAAAAACGGGAGCAGCGATATACGCATGAGGAGGCGGAAACCAGCCGGGATTCATCTTAGACTGATACTTGCCATCAACCTTAACATCGCAAAAAGGATTGATAAGCGACATACCGACCATAACTTGAACGTTCGTGCACTCGGTCAAGTTAGCGGGGTTGTAATAGTTGGCAGAGGCGTCGCCCGTAGAACCTACAAGGCCGTTACCCATACCGACGCCGCGAGCGGACGATTCGTAAAGACCGAATCCAGCAGCGAACGCTGAGCTAATCGCACAAACAGATACAGTAGCTATTAAGAGCTTTTTCATTTTTGACAATTTCCTTTTTGGTGTCAGATTGACATTTTGACTTCTTTTGTCAAGTTGCGCAATAGTATATCATACCTTTCGCTTTGACACAATAGGGAAATTTGTCAAAATTTAATTTTTCCCCAATAAGTGCAAATTTTTGCACTATGTTTATAAATTTTCTCTACTATAAGATTTAATAAAACTCCCAAAAACTCTAAAACTACCACAACAAATATAAAATAGCACACCATTTTGAATGGAGGATAGACCACGGGATTAATGCGAAATACATAATTATCCCAAATATAAGGATAGTTTTGAAATAAATATACACCTAAAGAATTTGCACTAATAAACGCGATTAGCTTTATTAACCATGAATGCGCCATTTTTACCTGAATTAAAAGAAGCATTAAACACACCGCCTCAAGAACACAAAATGGTGAATTATAAAACTGCATCCATCTCAAGCCACAAAAATCAATCGTAAAAGGCACTAAAACACTTAAAATAAGTATTATAATTAAAATAAGATTAACTTTTTTTATATTTAAAACATTGTTAGCTAATCGCTTTACCACATAACCATAAATATAGCAGATTAGTAACCACGAAAGCGAATATCCTCCTAATACACCAAGGGTCTTACTCTCAATACCTAATAATGGAAAAATCGAAAACAAAATAAATAATATTCCCGAAACTACCAAAAGCGCCCTATCTGAACACGCTTGGAGAGATTTATTAACTAAGGGCATAAAAATCATTAATCCAAAATATGCATTTATATACCAATAAAATCCCTTAAATGGTAAAAAAGTTGATAAATAATCAAAGCTATAATCTCGAGCTTGAGGAATTAATAGAACAATACTTAAATATAAAACAACCCCAAATAGCACCATCTTAAACCAAAACAGTGCTATTCTTTTAGCCCAATTCCAATCGTATTTTACCCCCATACCTCCCATAAAATACCCTGAGAGCATAGCAAAACAATTCACCCCTGCAAAGCACAAATATTCTATAAATAAGCCAGTAGCACACACCCCTGTAGAAAGGGTAGGATTATTAATTAAGCCACAATGTTGATAATTAACATGCAAAATCGTTATCATTAAAATCGCGAGAACACGATACAAATCAAGCCCTAAGAAACGCTCCTTCATTACTCAATATCCTTCACATAAATCTCAGACCCTTCATTTCTAAACCGCGGCTTCACTTCAAACTTTTCTGAAAGAAAATTTAATGATTCAACATCATCGGTAAACGTAACCCCCATCATTTCAAGTAACCCAAAATGCGCCTTATCCGATTGTAAGGGAACATCACAATGTTGCTTCATACGGCGTAATGTATTAGGTATGGCCTCCCGATACTGACTATTCGTCCATATAAAGAACGGAACTTCATAAGCTGAATTATCACGCGACTGAGGATTACGCAAATTATTAGACTCACAAACTGAGCCATGATCGGAAATATAAATCAAGAATGCTGGTCTATCAACCTTCTCTAACCGATCCATAAGGCTTCCAAGAACTTTATCTGAATATAAAATAGAAGTATCATATTCATTGACTCGTTGTGTAAAGTCTGAATCGTCTAAAAATTCTTGTGAAAAATCATTAGGATAACGAGATGCATAAGGCTCATGACTACCAAAGAAATGAAGAATAGCCATTTGAGGAGTCTTGAGAGAACTAGCCTTCTCTACCCATGAAACAAAAGGATCAACTAAAACTCCGTCGTAAATACGAGCATCTTTATCCTCTTCTAAATCACTATAATTCTCCTCATGCATATAAGTAACAGAGTTCGCAGAACTAAAGATTAATTGTAATGGAGAATCAGCCCACACAGATTTATTTTGATTAGTAATAACATCAACTTTATAACCGACTTTTCGTAAAACATCTATCAAAGTCCACTTTACATGCCTATCCTCTAATGTCATATTCGTAAGCCAATACTTCAATGCTGTAATAGTAACTGGAAGGACGGTAATAGTATCATTAAACGCAATTATCGAATCCTTACGCTTAGCTAAACTAGGTGTAGTATTACGAGCATAACCATATATAGAATGGTGCGAACGAATCGCTGACTCACCAATAACGAAAACTCCTAAAGGCGCGTCATCTTTAAATCCTTCATTTAATTTTACACCGCTCGGAGCCGAACAATTACGTATCTCCGATACAAAATCACTCATATTACTATTGAAATAGCGAATATGATTATAAATGTAATTTACAGGATGTGATGTAAAAATCTTCTTAATAAAATTCTTCTCACCATGTAAAAAAGACACAACTAACGGATAAAGGAGTATTAAAGCAATAGTTACCAACGCTCTAACATCACCGCGGCAATAAGATTTATTCTCTTTATACCTTCGCATCATAAAACACATAACACTAAAATATCCCACCAACAATAAAAGCAATGACGCTAGGCTTTTAAAATTTACGTATGCCGAGAGAAACCCTTTAGTTTCGTCCCATGTCGTATCGTATACTAAATAAAGTATAGACTCACAGAAAAAAGTTCCGGTCGTAATATAAATAGCAAAAAGAACAAAAAAAACAAAAAACTGTAGTGTCGTTATCACCCACAAAACCCACTTACATCTACGACACACAAAATGTAGAGACAAAAGAAATAAAAGTAGCCAAATAACTGAACCGACACAAGTAATATTCGGCCATTGTTTAGCATATGACAGTGAAAATCCATTAATCGCAATCAATAAATAATTGATTACCGTCATAATTAAAAATGACACCAAAATATATAAAGTTTCACCTAGTGAAATCTGATAAAATTTCCCTAGTCTACTAAAAAATAACGATATCTTTTGATGAAGCATTAAATATAATAAAAAAAGCTTCGCCATTGCATAATCAATGACGAAGCCCTTTTAATCTAATCAGTTAGCATTAACGGCAGAGCGTATAAAGAACGCCAGCAACAACAGCTGAACCAATAACGCCCGAAACGTTCGGACCCATAGCCTGCATGAGAACGAAGTTTGTAGGATCATTGGAAAGAGCGACCTTATTAGAAACGCGGGCGGCCATAGGAACGGCCGAAACGCCAGCGGAACCTACAAGAGGATTGATCTTATCCTTCGAGAAGAGGTTCATAAGCTTAGCCATCAATACACCCGCGGCAGTACCGACGCAGAACGCGCAGAGACCGAGAGCGAGAATACCGAGAGTCGTACCAGAGAGGAACTTCTCGCAAGCGAGCTTAGAGCCGACCGAAAGGCCGAGCATGATGGTAACGATGTTAATAAGAGCATTAGACATCGTATCGGCAATACGCGAAACCGAAGGACCGACTTCCTT
>JAGBTH010000146.1 GCA_017631385.1 Kiritimatiellia bacterium | reverse complement strand
GGTAATGCGCGCGGCATTTGGCAGACTGTTTATCTTGAAGCTAGAGGTATGAATTACTTCGATTATACGCGCTTTACCCCTAGTATTAAGAATTCGAGCGTAAAAGCTGACTTGCATCTCGGCGCGCCCGCTAAGTCTAAGCTCGTAGCTAAGGTTAATCTTAACGGTAAGACTACGGATGTTGTATTTAACCCTGGCGAAATGTCTAAGAGTGTCGAAATTAAGATTGAAAATCCTAAGCTTTGGGATTTAGACAATCCTCATCTATATGATGTTTCGCTTACGCTTTCGCCTACTTCTCAGGCTTGGAAGTCTGATAAGGTTAAAACTTATTTCGGTTTCCGTGAAATTGGTACAGGTCTTAACTCGGCGGGGGATAATTATGTAACGCTTAACGGTAAGCCGATTTATCTTCAGCTTTGTCTCGACCAGAGTTATCATCAGGATGGCTGGTATACATTCCCGACTGATGAATTTATGAAGAATGATCTTCTAATTTCTAAGAAGCTTGCGCTTTCTGGTAATCGTATTCATATCAAAGTTGAAATACCTCGTAAGCTTTATTGGGCCGATAAGCTCGGTCTTCTTATTCAAGCTGACGTTCCCAATGCGTGGGGTAATCCCAGTGAGCAGATGTTCGAGGAGCATTGGAAATGCTTTGAAGACATGGTTAAGCGCGATTATAACCACCCCTCGATTTATCAGTGGACTCTCTTTAACGAAACATGGGGGCTTAAGTCTAATCGTTCTCTCGCGATGGGACTCGCAGCTGGCGATAAGAGCGGATTGCCGACATATCGCCCATGGACTCGCCGCCGCGTAGCAGATACTTACTTTAAGGCTAAAAAGCTCGATTCGACCCGTATTATTGAAGATAACTCTCCTTGTCTTCGCGATCACGTTGTTACTGATGTTAATACTTGGCACTCTTATGTTGCTGGGTATGGTTGGGATGAGCGTGTTGAAGAGTTTTGTCGAAAGACTCAAGTTGGCTCTAAGTTCAACTATATCGGCGGCTTTGTTCAAACAGGCGTTCCGATGATGAATTCTGAGTGTGGTAATGTTTGGGGGTATAGCGGTTCGACCGGCGATTGTGATTTCTCTTGGGATTATCACATGATGATGAATGCGTTCCGCCGCCGCCTTAAATGTGCCGGTTGGCTCTATACTGAGCATCACGATGTTATTAACGAGTGGAATGGCTATGTCCGTTTTGATCGCTCGGCTAAGTACGATGGTATGGATGAACTCGCTGGAATGACCTTAAAGGATTTTCATGGCGAGGCGGGTATCGTTTTCTTTGGTAAGCGCGGCAATGAGATCGGTGAGTTTATCGCTCCTGGCGCTAAGCACACAATACCGGTTGGTCCATCGCTCATTACTGATAAGTTTAATGGTAAAAAGCTTAAACTCGCTATGAGCGCGTGGTGGTATGATGATACGGGCGCTAAGGTTACGATGCCCGAAACTATACTTAAGCGTGAGGCAACTGCTGTAGGTTGGAAGTCTGAAAAGCTTTGGGATGCTGTTTTTGACGCGCCTAAGACAGCTTCTTGCGGATGTGTAGTATTTAGACTTCTTTCAGATGGTAAAGAAATCGCCCGTAACTTCTGGTCGTTCTCTACGGTTGATACTAAGGCTACTATGGTTAAGCCAGTTGAATCTAATTGGTCTTTAGGTACGGCCGAAGTTCTTGACGGTCTTAAGATTAACGGTTTTGGTAAGGGTTACTTTGAGTATGAATTCAACGCTCCTAAGGAGGGCGGAGTATTTAGGATTGAGCTCTCCGCTAAGCGTAAGAATGCAAAGGATATTAAGAGCGGTGGTTCTACGGGTAGCC